>JBBDNX010000488.1:0-17763 GCA_040877345.1 Pirellulales bacterium | reverse complement strand
CTGATCGGCACCGAACTGGCCGACCAGCTCGACGGCGGCGGCGGCGACGACGTGATTTACGGGCTGGGGGGCGACGACACGATCTCCGGCGACTCCGGCAATGATGAGATCCGCGCCGGCACAGGTAACAATGACGTCAGCGATGGGCTCGGCGACGACCTGGTCGATCTCAGCGAGAATTCGGTGGGGGTGAACTACACGACCGACGGCGGCGCCGACACCGTTTTCGGAACTGCCTTCGACGACACGATCGTTCCCGGCGTCGACATGGATCCCGTGTGGTTTGAGGGCCGAGGCGGCGACGACGAGCTTGTTGGCACGCTGCGCCAGGACCGGCTCGACGGCGGCGACGGCAACGACATCTTGGACGGTGGCCTCGCGTTCGACTTTCTCTTCGGCGGCGCGGGTAACGACTTTTTTTTGGTTCGCAGTGGGTTGATCGTGGGAGGCGACGGCACGGACACGCTGCTTGTCGTTACCGCGGCAGACACGGTCGACATCCTGAGCACGGAGGGACTGGTCGAGGTGCAGCATGGCGCCGCTAACGCGTTTGCCGGCGGCACCGAACAGGTGAGGATCGCACTTTCGTTTCCCGACGCGACGCTGACAGTTCACGATCTCTTGGAAACGGACGTCGACGACATCTTTGTCATCGAGCCTGCTGGCGCTACGGTCGTGGTGAACGGCTCGAACGTGGCCGATCAGATCAGCCTGGCGCTGGAGAGCGAGTTCGAGCAGACCGTGACCACACGCTGGGGCAAAGTGGCCGCGGTCGACTTGAGTGGCAACCTGATGATCAACGGCCTTGGCGGTGACGACGTCATTGTGGCCAGTCCGGATGTGGGCATCCTCGTCTCGCTGGATGGCGGGGCCGGCAACGATTTCCTCTCGGGAGGGAACACACTGCTGGGGAGCGACGGCGATGATACGCTCGTCGGAAGCGCCGGCGACGACTTGATCGACGGAGGAGCGGGCAACGACACAATCGTCGGCAATGGCGGCACCGACACGATCAGCGGCGGCAGCGGAGCCGATACGATCCACGTGCTCGGCACGGAGGGCAACGACGTCATCAGCCTGGCGTTGTCCGGCGCGGATCTGCTGGCCACGGTGAACGGGCTCACCACGACGTATCTTGGCATCGGCGCTGCGGCCATCGAGCGGGTGCTGGTCCAGGGACTGGACGGCGACGACACGATCTCGGTGGTTCCCCTGTCAGACATCAACCTGGTGGTCGACGGGGGCGGTCCCGGGGCCGGCGGACCGGGGACCAGCTCCGACGTTCTGTCGGTGAATGTGCCGGCGGGGGCGCGGGTCACGCAAGGTGCCGACTCGCAGAATGGCACGATCGACGGCACCGGCGCGGGAGACATCGATTTGGCAGGCCTCGAGTTCATTTCGATCGTTTCCGCCACGGCAGACAGCACGCTCACCGTGCGGGGCACCGACGATAGCGACACGATGGCCGTCCAGCCGATCGAAGGCGGCCCGAGCGGCCTGGTGTGGGTGAACGACGGGCCGGTGATCAACTTCAACAGCGCCAACGGCAACTTTGCGGCGCTCGCCTTGCAGGGGCGTTTTGGCGACGACACGTTCAGCATTACGCCGATGGCCGGCGTGGCGATCAGCGCCGAGGGGGGCGACCCGACCGCTTCGGATCACGTCGTTGTGAACGGCACGGCCGGCGCCGACACGATCACTTTTTCGCCCACGGCGGCCGATGCCGCCACGGTGCAAATCAATGCACTGGGCCTGGTTTCGATCTCGGCGGCCGAGTCGGTGGTGATCAACGGCCTGGGGGGCGGTGATGGTCTCACGATCATGACTCCCGACGAGCCGTTTACATTGAACGCCATCACGTTGACGCCGGGTGATTCGCCCGACTCGGGGAGTGTCCGTAGCCGGCAGTTGGGTGCCGGCGGGCCGCTCGTGCCGATGGACTTTACCGCCTTGGGGGCCTCCGGGTCGCTGAGCTTTGCCAATGCCGGTGGCGACCGCTCCGACATTCTGGAGTTGAACGGGACCGCCGGAGACGATCGCTTCGACGTCTCTTCGTCCGGCCAGCTTCAGATATTCAAGGCGAATCAAATCGGCAGCATCTCGACCACGGTTGCCATCCACACGCCCGGCATCGAGCAAGTCGAGCTGAAGGGTCTGGACGGCGACGACGCGTTCAACGTGTCCGGCGGCCTCCCCTTTACGCAGACGGTTCTTTCCGGCGGCGATCCTTCGGCCTCGGATGCGGCCAACATCGCCGGCGACGGCACGGCGATCATCGCCTCGATCGGCACGGGCGGCATGATGATCACAGGCGGCGGGCTGGGGACAGTGACGCTGGCGGGCGTGGAGCTGCTGGAGCTCGACGCGGCGGGCGGCAACCTGACCGTGTTGACCACCGACGGCAACGACACGCTCGTCGTCACGCCCACCGGACCGGATTCGGCGACGCTGGATGCCACCGGCCTGGTGCCTCGGATGGCCGTGAGGGGCGGGGCCTCGCTGACAGTCGACCTGTTGGACGGCAGCGACACGCTGGTCGTCGAGGGGAGTGCCGGCGCGGACCTGATCAGCGTCGCCGCCGGCCAGGTATCCATTGCGGGGCGGCTCGCGGTGCATCATGGCGGCGCCGAGGCCTTGACGATCCGCGGCCTGGAGGGGAACGACACGATCGAAGTCAGCCCCTCGGACATCCCGGTGTTCGTCGATGGGGGCGACCCGATCGGCACCACCGCCGGCGACACGCTGATTGTGGACGCCGGCGGCAACCCGGTCATCGTGGAAGCCGGGCCGGAGAGCGACGAGGGTGGCCTGGTGGTCGGCGGCAGCGCCCGGGTCAGCTACGACCACATCGAGGTGCTGAGCGTGGTCAACCCCGGCCCGGTGCTGATCCTGGGCACGAACGGCGACGACGACATCACGGTCATCGCCCGCGACGAATCGACGCATGCCCTGGCCGACGGCGTGCAGGACTTGACGGTGTCGGTGAACGACGGTCCCGAGCTGTTGTTCATCGACGTGCCCCAGTTGTTCATTGATGCCTTGAGCGGCGACGACGACATCGTCTTGCGCACGCCGGCGCCGAACGGAGCCGAGTGGGACGTTGACGTGACGATTGCCGGTGGACCGCCCTCGGCGGGCGCGTCGGCCGATGGCGACCGGTTCGTGCTCGAGACGCCCGGCACGGACAGCATTATCTTCACTCCGACCGCCTCGGACCAGGCCACCATCCTGATCGACGAACCGGGCAACGACTCGCTGATCACGATCGGGCCGTTCACGCTGGTGCTCGTGCCGGGACAAGAGCCCGATGTCTACGTTTCGAGCCCGGGTGGGATCGAGCTGTTCGAGTACGACGGCGAGGCCGGCGACGACAGCCTGGCCGTCATGGGGACGGCCGACGCGGACACTTTTGTACACACCCCGGGCGCCGCCAACGACGAGGGCACGCTGGGCAACGGCAGCCTGCTGGGCGTCAGCTATCAGAACCTCGGCGCCGCGGCTACGTTGATGGTCGATGCGGGGGCAGGCGACGATGCCCTGCGGGTGTTGGGCACGACGGCCGGCGATTTCTTCCGGGTGCTGGCCGGCTCGGGCAGTGTCGAGCTCAACTTCCGGCTAGCGATCAACCAGGTGGGCGTCGAGCGGCTCGTGCTGGCGGGCCTGGACGGTGACGACGCCTTCGACATCGTGGCCACGCAACCCTACGCCGTCATCGCGGTGGACGGCGGCAATCCTTCAGCCAGCGACGTCTTGATCTTGGAAGGCACCGGCGGCGACGAGTCGTTCGCGGTGGACTTGCCGACCAGTTCGATCAGCGGCCTGGGCGGCATGGTCAACTTCTTCGGAATCGAGCAGGTGCTGATGTTCGGCAACGGTGGCAGCGATACGCTCGCCGTGTTGGGCACCCCAAGCGACGACACGATCAACTACACGCCGACGGGTCCCGAAGCGGGCAACTTCGAGCTGGCCGGCGGCAATACGCACTTCAGCTTCGTGGCCATTTCCGGCACGTTCTCCATCGATGGCCAGGGTGGTTCGGCCGACACCGTGGCCGTTCATGGCACCAACAACCACGATGTGATTACGATCGACTCGCCGGCCCGCACGGTCAGCGTGGAAAACGCCGCTGGCGTGGTATTGAAACCGTTCGTGCTCGGAGCGGCCGTGGAGGTGGTACACGCGCTGGGCAAGCTCGGCAACGACACGTTCCTGGTGATCCCGGCGGCGGCCACCGGCCTGGGGCCGGCACCCAACTTCCTGCCGGCGAACCTGCTCGTTTACGTGGATGGCGGCCCTCCGGGCGCGAGCGACGCGCTGGTCGTGGCCGGTCCGGGCGGCGTGCCGCTGGCGGCCGACCTGTTCGCGGTGGTCAACCGGGGCCGCAACGCGGGCGAGGGCGTGGTGCGCGTATTCCAGGACCAGCCGGGCGCGGGCAACGAGCCGATCCAGTTCCCCGACATCGTTTACACCGATACGGAAGTGGTTTCGCCGATCACGTTCGTCAACGCGCAGGGGGATCCCAACCTGCTGATCCTCGGCCCGGACAACTACGAGCCCAACGAGTTCCGCGCCAACGCGGCCTTCCTCGGCGCGGCTTCGGTACACGACGTGGTCAACCTGTCGGTGTTCCCCAACGCCTTCGAGCACCGCTTCGTGGTGGCCGACCAGGACTGGTTCCGCGTGGTGGCGCAGCACACCGGCACGATGGACTTCCAGGTTTATTTCCAGCAAATTCCGGAGTTTCTGCCGGGCGCGGGCGATCTGCAGATTGAGGTCCGAGACAAGGCGGGCAACGTGATCGCCGGCTTCGGGGTCAACGACTTCGCCGGCAGTCCGAATGCCGACGAGCGGCGGCGGATCCCGGTGGTGGCGGGCGAGACGTATTACTTGCAAGTGCAGGGTGCCCTCGACACCACGGTCAACGCCTATAACGTGTCGATCGTCAACGCGCTGGCCCCGGTTCCCTACGACATCGAGCTGGCCGACGAGCCGGCGGGCACAAACAGCGACACGGGCCGCTCACAGTTCGACAATGTGACCTTCGACAGCACTCCGACGATCTTCCTGCGGCTGGACGACGACATCCTGCTGGGCGACCTGCGGGGCGGCGGGGCGGGCAACCTGCCTCCGGACAACCAGGTGATCCCGATCCCGTTCCGGGGCTCGGCCTCGCCCGATTTGGCGAGCTACCGCGTGGCGATCTTCGACGAAGTCGATACGCATTCGCCCGTCTTCATGGGCTTTGCCGACCAGGTTGGCGGACAGCCCGGCGTCTACACCTTTACGTTCATCACGCCACTGGCCGACGGCAGCCACTTCATCACGGCCAAGGTGCAGATGGTCGACCCTTCCGACCCCAGCAACAACGCCTTCGGCGCCGTGAGCGGCTCGCTCGAAATCATCGTCGACACGGTGGCGCCCCCGGTGTTCTTCGGCTCGGCGGGAAACGCCACCGACGGCCTCGACCCGGCCAGCGATTCGGGGGTCCCCGGCCAGCCGGCCACGATCGTCGACCGGATCACGAACGACTCGACCCCCAGCTTCTTCGGCCCGGCCGAGGCCGACGCGATTGTGCGGGTGTTCGTCGATCTCAACGGCAACGATACGGTGGACGCGGGCGACCTGTTCATCGGCCAGGCGGTGGCCGTGCCGCTGGACGGCAGCAACCAGTTCCCGGACGGGCAGTTCAACGTGACTTCGATCGTCGATCTGAACGACCCGGCCTTCTTCGCGCTGGACGGGGCGCGGCGAATCCTGATCACGGCCGAGGACCTGGCCGGCAATGTCGGGGCGGGCGAGCCGCTGACGATCTTCATCGACACGCAGGGGCCGCGAGTGGACAACGTCACGGTCACGGGCCAGCCGGGCTTCGACCTGTTCGGCGTGAAGTCGGGCGGCACGCTGGCGCCCACGCCGCTGATCCACAACCTCGACATCAGGTTCACCGACCAGCCGGTCCGCGTCGACCTGGGCGGAGCCGACGTATTCGTCTATCCGGCGGTCAACCGAATCGAGGCCGAGACGGCGGGCAACTACCGGCTGGTGGGCGATGCCACGGGCGAAGTGACCATTGTATCGGCCGTGCTGACCGACCTGACGGCCGCCGGCCTGCCCGGCTTGAGCACGGTCACGTTGACGTTTGCCGCGCCGCTGCCCGACGATCGGTTCACGCTGTTTGTCAGCGAGTCGATCACGGACGATCCGGGCAACGAGCTGGACGGCGAGTTCGGTCCGGTGTTCGAGACGGGCGACGGCAGCCTGGGCGGCGACTTCACCCGGCGGTTCACGGTCGATAGCCGGCCGGAGGTGGGCGTCTACAGCTCGGGCAGCGTGTCGATCGACATCAACGGCAACTTCATTTTCGATCCCAACAACGTGGACCAGGTCAACCGCGACCTGATCTTCAACCTGGGCTTTGCCAGCGACCGCCTGTTCGCCGGCAATTTCGGCCCGGCTGGCGGCATCGCCGACGGCTTCGACAAGCTGGGGGCTTACGGGTTCGTGGCGGGCAAGTGGCGTTTCCTGCTCGATTTCGACAACGACAGCATTCCGGAGCTCAACATCGTCAGCACGTTGCAGATCGACGGGCTGCCGATCGCCGGCAACTTCAGCGCCGCCCATTCCGGTGACGAGATCGGCATCTTCGACGGCAAGACCTGGTACCTGGACACCAACGGGAACAACGACATCGACTTCGGCGACCTGGTCATCGCCGGCGGCAACATGCGGGGGCTGCCGATCGTGGGCGACTTTGACGGCGACGGCCGGGACGATCTGGGCACCTTCGCGGCCGACAGGTTCTTCTTCGACCTGGCCGCCGACGGATTGGACGGCAATGCCGACGCCTCGTTCGAGTTCCGTTTCGACGGCGTGCTGGAGCGCCCGGTGGCCGCCGACATGGACCAGGACGGCATCGACGACGTGGGCCTCTGGGTGCCGGGCCGCAGCCACCAGGATGGTGCCTTGGGCGAGTGGTTCTTCCTGGTGTCGAACGACCCGACGGGGGCCAAGCGGGTGACCGGCACGGTCAATACATTGGCCCATCCTTTCAGCACGGTGCCGTTCGGGGCCGACCTGTTCATGCGGTTCGGCGACCAGTTTGCGCTGCCGCTGGTGGGCAACTTCGATCCGCCCATCAGCAACACGGGCAACCCCACCGGCTGGCTGCAGACGCTGTATACGGATGTCCTGGGCCGCGAGGCTTCGTTCCAGGAATGGTCGTACTGGGCCGGCGCGGTCCGCAGCGGCATGAGCTACAGCCAAGTGGCCCAGTCGTTCCTGTTCAGCACGGAAAGGCGAGCCGGCATCATCGACGACCTGTACCGCGAGTACCTGGGCCGTCCGTCCGACGGCGCCGGCGTGAACTACTGGATCGGCGTCTGGAATGCACACGGCGGTCCGGAACACGTGCAGGCGGGCATCATCGGCTCGGCCGAGTACTACCGCACGGCCGGCGGCACCGACGCCGCCTGGGTGACCGCGCTGTACCGCAACATCCTCAATCGCGAGGTGGACCAGGCCGGCCTGGACCACTGGGTCCGGTACATCCGGAACCACTCCAAGCAAAGCGTGGTGCTGGGCTTCGTGACCAGCGACGAGTACCGCCTGGGCTTGATCACCGGTTGGTTCAGCGACTACCTGGGCCGCACGCTGGACACGGCTGGGGCGCAGTACTGGCTGAACCAGATGAAGCGTGGGGTGACGCAGGAGTCGATTCAGATCGGCATCCTGGCCAGCGCGGAGTACCGCAACAACGCTTAGAACTTGGAACTTAGAGCTTGGACCTTAGCCATCGCCGGGTGGCTGGGTCAAGGCGTTAGCGTGCCCCAGTCATTGTCCGTCCGTGTTCTTATTCGTCCTTCCTCCCTCCTGCCCCTTGCTTTCCCTCGAACCGTCCGAACAATGGTGCCGGGCTCCCGGCTTCCTCATCGATCGCCTTCTCGACTCAACGCTTATTTAGATATTGCCATGAAATGGTTGCTCGTTCCCGGCTCGGAGGAAGAATCAGCATCCCCCACCACCTCGCCGTGATAGAACTGACTTGGCAGGAATCAGCATGGACAAGTTGCTTTCCCGAATCACGATTGATCCCGCGATTTGCCACGGCAAGCCGTGCGTGCGTGGTTTGCGCTACCCCGTCGAGATGTTGCTTGAGCTGCTCAGTTCAGGCATGACGCATGACCAGATCCTGGGCGATTACGACGATCTGGAGCGCGAGGATCTGCTCGCGGTCCTAGCGTTCGCCGCCAGACTTAGCCAGACCAAGAGGCTTCAGCCGGTGGGGCCATGAGGTTCCTGGTGGAGCTTGGGCGGGCGGGGATCATCGTTCGCGGCTAGGCGGCGCCTTCGGCAAGGCGGCAGCGTGCCCAGCGGCCCAGCAAATGCCGAAGTCCCTCCTACTCTTCGCTCGCTCCCCCTTCCTTTTCCGCCACCTTCACCCAGATCTGGCCATCCCGGATTTGGCTCTCGAACGTCTTGAGCGGCACCTTGGCGGGTCCCTGCTTGACCTGCCCAGTACGAACGTCGAAGCAGGAGCGGTGCCAGGGGCAAACCACCTGGTGCCCCTCGAATGCGCCTTCGGAAAGTGGCCCGAACCGGTGTGTGCAGAACTCCTGGAACGCGTAGCAGGTGCCCGCAAGCTTGGCCACGGTCATCACCCGGCCGTTGATCGCGACTCGCAGCGTGCCGCCGTCGGCAACATCGGCCGCGGCTGCGACCGCCACCCACTCGCCCGGCTCGGCAACGTGCCGGATCGTCTCGGCGGGCGTTGAACCGCTGCGGCGATGCCTGCCGACGGCGATCCCGTCTTCGTAGATCAGCTTGCCTCCGAGGTATCCCGACAGCGAGAGGACAGCGGCGGCGCCGAGCGACAACAGCAGTGGAAGCGACGGGGTGCGCGCCGCATCCAGAGCGCCCCAGCGGAGCACGAGTCCGATTGCGTACAGGCTGAGTGCCCAGAGGTTCAAGATCATGTGGTGCGTCGCGATTGCACGTGCCGGATGGTCGCGGCGGATGTCCCACCAATCGGCCAGTCCGGCGGCGGCCGCTGCCAGGGCCGTGACGATGCCGGCAACCAGGGCATAAAACGCGCCCCGGACGTAATGGTTGCCCTGCGATGAAGCCAGCGAGATGAAGTCCAGCACCAGGCTCAGCACGAACAGCCCGATCGGAAAATGGATCAAGAGCGGGTGCAGGGGGTGGCCCAGCGGTTTTCCCTGGAGCCACTGTTTGATCCGCTCCTGGAGCATCGGCTAGTCCTTTTCCTCGGCCAGGCGAGCACCGGCCGCCTTGGCAATCCGCCGCCATCGTTTTTTGGATGTCCGGGCGATGCCGGCCCCTTGGTCGTAGACCATCCGGCCGCCGAGCCAGGTGGATCCGCCGATCAACAGAGTGCCCACGATCGAGAGCGCCAGCGGCGCCAGCGTGATGTTGCCGACGTCGGAGCTAGCAAACCGCATGCCGAGGTTGGTTGTCCAGATGATTGTCGCCAGCACGTTGAGCAGCATGTGGTACAAGCCGAGCTTCCAGGCTCTTTTCTCGCGCTGGATCTCCCACCAGTCGGCCAGGCCGGTGGGGATCGAAAGCATCGCCCCTGCGAGCCCCAGCAGCAGGGAGACAAGCGCCATGCGGCCAAATACTTCCGGCGCCGCACCGGCGGCCGACAGCAGGTCGCAGACCATGGCGGTTGGCCAGAGCGCCACGGGCAGAGAAACGAAAACGGGGTGCAGCGGGTGGCCCAGCCACTGGCCCTGGAGGAGGTGTTTGAAGTTCATGAATCGACGCGCCTCGAAACAGCGGGCCGGTGGAGGCCATTGTGGTTCCGATCGGCGATGCCAGTCAAGCAATTCGGGATTTCCGGGTTGTAGAGGCATCGACGATCGTTTATAAACGGTATGATCCCTCGGTGATTGGATATCCAACGGGCCTGTTATAGGAAAACGCCGCAATGGGCTGGCAGCGGACGCGAGACCGCCAAGCGCCCCGGTGTGGTCTTTTTTTGCTGGTGGCGCTTTGCTGCCTGTCGATCCTGTTCTCCGCCGCCACGCCGCGGAAGCCGCGGCTGGCCCGGGCAGCGCCTTTGTCGGAAGAGAACGGATCGCCCGTCGAGGACAAAGGGAAGAAATCAGAAAACGACAGCCAAAGCGTGCGCCGGGACGGCCAACGCTTGGGGCTGCGTGACCGGCTGGCCCGGGCCGACGTCGTTGCACGGCAGAGCAGTCTGCACCGGCAAGACCCCAGCCACTTAGACCGCTCGGTGCGCCCAGATTGCGAGCACGACCTGCGCAACGGCCTGGGCACCTCTCTGCGCATCTGATCGCGCGCCTGCGCCTGCCCGCGGGACCGAGTGTTGTTTTCCGCTGGTGAATCGCGGCTGCCGCCGCGCTTCGCCCTTATTCCCAGGCACTTGCCGGCGCTATTTTCAGCCGCCGGCAGCCGACCCTGTATGGAGGGATAGCAGTGCAGAAACTCGTCAGCGGCATCCACCGCTTTCAACAAGAGATCTTTCGTTCGCAGCGCGAGCTGTTCCAGCGGCTGGCGCAAGGGCAGAAGCCGGACGCCCTATTCATCACCTGCTCGGACTCGCGGGTCAATCCGAACCTGATCACGCAGACGGCCCCCGGCGACCTGTTCATCTTGCGAAACGCGGGCAACATCATCCCGCCGCATGGGGCGGCCAACGGCGGTGAAGGGGCGACGATCGAGTATGCCGTGGCCGTGCTGGGCATCCTGGACATTATCGTTTGCGGGCATTCGCACTGCGGGGCCATGAAGGCCGTGCTGGAGCCGGATGGTCTGCAGGATCTGCCCTGCATTACGAGTTGGCTGTCGCACGCGGCGGCCACACGGCAAATCATGCGGGCCAAGTACAGCGACCTTTCGGGGGGGGAGTTATGGACCGCCACGGTGGAGGAGAACGTGCTGGTGCAGTTGGAGAACCTCCGGACTCATCCGCTGGTGGCCGCGGGCCTGGCGCAGGGGAACCTGAAGCTGCACGGCTGGGTGTACAAGATCGATTCGGGGGAGGTGTTCGCCTATCACCCGGATGAAGGGCAATTCCTGTCGCTGAAGGAGAGCCCGCCGCAGCCAGCCGTCGAGCCGGGCCGTTTGGAGCGTCTGACCACCATCTAATTCACCGGAGTGATGAGGAGCGCGAGAAATGACCATTAAGAAAGTTAGCCAAGCGGAGCGCACGCCGCCGGACCGGCATGGTCCGTCTTCAACGAACGCGTCGGACCAGGTCAAGGCCCCACTGTTACCAGAGGACGCCGGCACGTTTTTGCAGCGCGTAAAGTTTTACTGCAGTCCCTTGGATCGCCGGTACGAGGACCTGTTAGCCGGCAATTGGCGATTGAACGTGCTGCGCGACTTTACAGCCGGGCTGGTGGTGGCCATGGTGGCCATCCCCCTGGCGATGGGGTTCGCCATGGCGTCCGGCCTCCGCCCGGAGCAGGGGATCGTGGGGGGGGCGGTCGCCGGCCTGGTGGGGGCGCTGTTCGGGGGCTCGAAATACCAGGTTTACGGGCCCACGGCGGCTTTTATCCCGATCATCGCGGCCATGATGGCGCTGCACGACCACGCGTTTCTGGTGCTGGCGTCGATTATTGCGGGCGTGGTGCTGCTGATCATGGGTCTTGGGAGGCTGGGGCGCGTGGTGGCCTTGGTGCCGCACTCGATCGTGGTGGGTTTCACGATCGGCATTGCGATCGTGATCGCCTTCTCGCTGTTTGACGAGGTGCTGGGCTTGCCGGAGGCGCTGGGCTACAAGTTCGTCTCCAAGATCACGGGAGTCTGGCCCTACATCTACGACATCAACGTGTACGCGGTGCTGATTGCCCTCGTGACGTTCGTGACCACGAAGTATCTGCTCAAGATCTCGGTCTACGTTCCAGCGCCGCTGGTCGGCGTGGCGGTGTCGTGGTGTCTGGCGTCGACGATCTGGGCCGAGAAGGGGCTGACGCTGGTGAGCGACAAATACGGGAAAATCCCGACCGACCTGTTGGTCTTCACCATGCCGGCCTGGCCGGACTGGACGCCCGGCCTGTTGTGGGATCTTGGCTATTTCGTGCTGGCGATAGTGTTTGTTTCCGGTGTGGAAAGTCTTCTGTGCTCGCGGATGGCGGACCGGCTCGCCGACAACCGAGGGACACCGTATAATCCGAACAAGGAGCTGTGGGGGCAGGGTTGGGTGCAGATCGTGGTGCCGCTGTTGAACGGCTTTCCGCACACGGGGGCGTTGGCGCGGACGGCAACGAACATCAAGGTTGGGGCGCTGAGCCCGTTGGCGGGCATTTTCAAGTTCGGCTTGAAGCTGCTGCTGGCGGTGTACCTGGCGACGTACCTGGAGAAGGTTCCCATGGCCTGCATTGGGGGCATCCTGATTTACGTGGCCAGCAACATGGTCAAGCCGGCGGAGGTCGTCGAAATCTGGCGGCACAGCCGATTTCACGCGTCGCTGATGGTCTACACGGCGGCCACGGTGGCGATCTTCGATTTTTTGGTGGGTGTGCTGTCGGCGCTGTTCATCTACCTTATTCTGTTCAAGTTCGTCGAGGCGGCTGAACCGCAGGCGGGCCTGGAAAGCCCGAAGGCCAGCGTGCCGAGCGTGCCGGTCGGGGCGGGCGGCGTGGAGGCGGCGGGGGCGTTCTCGACCGTGCGAGAAGAAGAGTCATGACCGCGTTTCGCAGAGCCGCCGTCGCGCTGTCGCTGACCGAACCGGACGTCGAGTTGCTGCGGTATTGCGGCATCGTGGCCGACTTGGACGGGTGCGAGCAGTTCGACTTTGTTCACGCGGTCGCGGCTGCGTGCCAGCCGGACACGATTGGGGACCAGCCCGAGCTTGTGCGAAAAATGCGCGACGAGATCCGCGCCCACTTCGCCGCCGAGGCGGGCGAGGTGAAGACGTCGATCCACGTCAGGCAAGGCGCGCGCATCGATGCTCTGATTGGGTTCGTTGCCGAGCATGAGTCGGATTTGATCCTGCTGGGGCACCGCAAGATGCGCAGCGGCCGCCGCTCGCTGGCCCGGCGGCTGGCCATGGTTGCGCCCTGCTCGGTGTGGATGGTGCCCGAAGGGGCGCCGTCCCAAATCAGCAGCGTGCTGGCGCCCATCGACTTCTCGGAGCATTCCGCCGCCAGCCTGTCGATGGCCACGCAGATCGCCCGTCTGCAAGGACTCGCGGAGTGCCTGGCGGTCCACGTTTTCTTCGACCCATCCACAATCCGTTACGACGAGCATATGGACGAGGTGCGCGGCGGCGAGCAGGAGGCCTTCGACCGGTTTATCGAGACGGTCGATTGCCACGGGATCCGTGTGACGCCGCTGTTCGAGGAAAGCGCCAACGTGGCCCATGCCATCCTGCGCACGGCGGCGCAGCACGCGGCCGACCTGATCGTGATGAGCACGCGGGGCCGCAGCCGGGCGTCGGCGATCCTGCTGGGCAGCGTGACGTCGCAGGTGCTGATGGAAAGCCAGGTGTCCACGCTGGCGGTAAAGCAGTTCGGGGCCAAGCTGGACGTGCTGCACGCGCTGTTCGACCAGCAGTTCTGGCGTGAACGGAGCCCGAAGTCGAACTGACCGCGATCGAGCCGCGTGCGGCCGCCCGCACGAGGCTGCGGACCGCTCAACTGCCCGACGGCAGAGCGAACGCGTCCGGGGCCGGGGCATGGATCGATAGAATGCCCTGGCCCTGGGTTTCGGGGGATGCTCCCAGGCAGTGTCCGCACTGGTTGCACGTCTTCTCGACAACCCACTTGAACGAGGGAACTTCCTTGGTGACTTCCCTCTTCACCAGTTTCTTCCGTGTGCGTACCGTGGCGCAGGTCGGTTCCCATTGGACGTGGCGGCAGGCATGGCCGCGGGCCTGGCAATCGCAGGCCGGAGCCGAGCGCCGGCTGGGGCCCGGCAGGCAAAACTCCTCCAACGTGCACGAGTACACGACGTGCTTCTCTTGCTTGGGCTCGCATACCAGCCGGCACGTTGTTTTGCACTGCTGAGGGCAGCCGCAATGGTCGCACCAGCCCTGGCCGGCGGAGGCGACCGACGCCGCCATGGCGACCGACAACGTAATCGCGAACAGTCTCATGACGTTCCCCCTCTCCGGTTTGCGTGCCTGCGCCTGGTTCAGGCGGCCTGGATCAAGAAAAGGCGGCCCTGCTTTCATTCATCGACCGCGGGGCCGTCCGATCTGGATCCATCGATTGAGAATCATGGGCGGTTAGAAGTCGTGGGCCAACCGCATGCCGACTCCGTGGATGTCTCCGCCCACCGGCGCGCCCGGCGCATCGCGGTGGGTGAACACGTAGTTCCATTGCAGCTTCATGTTGGGATTCCAGAACCAGTTGAGGCCCAAGGTGACATCCTGAATCACGCCGCCGTCGATCCCGGAATCGCGCAGGTCGAGCTTGGCGTAGCGGACGCCGATCTGCCACGCGCCGCGGCCGCGGCCGCCGCGCGTCCAGAAGGCGTTCTCGTAGGGAACGACCCGGCCGAAGGCGCCCCGCTCGTGGTCGTAAGCCCGATGTTCGCCCGTGAGGAAATACAACGCTTCGACGTAGTAACCGTGGACAAATACGGTCCCCCGGGCGATGCCGCCGGCCACGCCGTCGCTCACGTACGAGCCGATGTACTCCGATTGGAGCAGCAGCGGACCCAGCACCAGGGCCGCTTCGGTTCCCACCAAAGTCTGGTCGTCTCCGAAAAAGAAGCCGGTGTCGGCGAGCACCGGATTCACCACGCCGGGCCCGTTGCGGAGCGAGGCGCGCGAGCGGTAGCGTATCCGCCCATCGTCCAGGTCGCGGAAGCTTCCGGAGGCGGCCAGGTGCGCCAGGTAGCGCCCGCCCGACGCTTCATCGAACCAGGGCAGGAACGCAAGCCGGCCGGTGGCGGCGTATTCTCCGTCGCCCAGGCCGAAAGCGAAGATGTTGGTGGTATTTTTGAAGACGCCCAGGTCCCAGTGCCACCGCTCGTTCTCGGTGGTGTGCCAGATCATGACGCCGGGACTGAAGCCGTTGTTGAACGGCCCGGTGAAGGCGTCTTGGTTGAACGAGCGTTCCATGAAGTCGAGGTATCGGCTGCTGGTCAGGTGCTCCAGTCCGATCGGCTCCTTCATGTTGCCGATCCGCACGTTGCTTACGAATGGCACTTCCTTGACGTTGAACCACAAGTCGGTGGGCGCGGTGACGTGGACCACGTTGCCCAGCATTTCGCTGGCCGGCTGCAGGCCGACGTTGTCGTTGACGCTGTTGACGAAGTCGTATTCGAGGGCAAAGTCGATCAGCTCGTACATCGTGCCGTCGGCCCGAAGGCGAGCGCGGCGAAACGCCACCGCGTCGTCGTCGAGCACGCCGCCCGCGCCGGCCAGGGCGACGCCCTCGGCGTCCAGCCAAACGCCGTCGAATTGGGTCCGGCCGCCGATGTGCACGCGAAAGTCCTTGTGGGCCGACTCGATCTCCAGGCCGTTTCGCCAGGTTGCCTTCATGCCCAGGTCGCTGCCCACCACGTGGCCTTCGGCCGCCTCGGCCGTGGGCTGGTCGCCGGAAGCCTCATCCGGCCGCGCCTCGCTCGGCGGAAGGTATTCCTGGCTCGACGGTTCCAGCCGCTGCTGCCCGGCCGTGAAAGGGGCCGTGCTTTGGCCAAGCGTGGCGCCTGGGGGAGGCTCGTAATAGCCGTCGCGGGAGGGGGCGGATTGCTGATAGCCGCCTGCCGGCTGTGCCGCGGCAACCATCGCCCAGGAACCGACGAGCAGGAAGGCGCAAAGCGCCGGGCTCGCCGGCAGGACCAGCTTCCGCATGAATGCGTGCTCCCCCTGTGGAGGCCCGCCGACGGCATCGGGCGGATACGGACGGAACGTCCGATCCTCGGCAGCCATTTTTAACCAGGCCAGCGACGTGGCCTTCCATTTGGATTCATCGAGCGGTGGCGCGTTAAACTTGATCCATTCGTTGCAGGCCGAAACAACCCGCTCGCGCGCGACAGCCCCAAAAGCTTGCCTCGTTTACCGCGGCCAGGCGAGATCTGCAGGATGCGGCCCGCAGTAGGCCGGCTGGACTTCCACGCTGGAATCTGGAACAATGCCCCGCCGTAACCACATTGCACGGTGTGACTAATGCGACTTCTGTTGGCATTCGCCGCGTTGGCATCCGCGCCGGGACCGCTACTCCCGATGTGCGCCGCGTGGCGCGGAGGGGCGGAAGAATCGCAACGAGGGCATTTCCAACTCGATGTCCTTTGCATCCCGGATGCAAGCCTGCCAACTTCCCGTGGCGACCGGCCGTCGCTTTCGTCGCTTGAGCCTGGCGGTCCGTGCTTTGGGCTGCCGAAGCTTGCGATTGCCGGTCTCGCAAGCCAACGGGCCAGGTACTCGCTGGCATGCCTGACCGGGAGGCTGGCCCTTCTTCCATCTTTTGTGGGAGAGCTTCACTCTCTGCAATCGCGGCACATTCGACTGCAGATCTGATTCGCAGTCTCTCGATGTGTCGTTCTTTGATCTCAAACCGCGCTGGCGGTGCGCGCAAACCGACGGAAGGAAGTCTTTTCAAAAATGAGTGAGAATCAACCTGAAAAACAGAGCGGGGCCAAAGACCTGCTGATCCTGCTTGGCCTGACGGTGGGGGTCATCGCCGCCGGCGTGCTGCTCTACAAATTGTCCGAATTGCTGTTCTGATGGGCCGGCAAGCTGTGTGAAGAATGGGAAAAATGGGAAAAAAGCGGCCGGGGGGTCTTTGCGAAGCCCCCGGCGGTTGCGAAAAACAAGTAGGGCCGCCCGGCCGACTCGGCCAGCAGGATCGTGTTCTACAACCCGTCGGTCACGCAGCGTGTCTTGGCCGAATACGCGGTTGCTGCTGGCGAGTTTGTCTGGGCCGATCACGCCCGAAATGACGATGAGAGAAGCCTGACAAGGCTGTTTGGGGCGACCCGGTTAGCGGGAGGCGAGCAGAATTGTTCGGTCTTCCTCGACGTTGACCGGCCCCCACCGGAGACAGGCGAGGTCATTGGAGGTCTTCTCGAATGGCTGCCTTTTTCGTGCCCACCGCCGGAGCTCGCCGGCAGGCGAGCGCGCACGGGGGGTGGCAATTCCGGCGGGTATCGCATTGGACGTGGCGCGTGGCGGTTTGGACGGCGATCTCCTGGAGCATGGCTGCTGCGGCTTCGCGAGCGCAGGCTCCCTTGCCGCCTGTGGATGCCGAGGCTATCCATCGTCGGCTCGACGAGCAGGAAGCGGAACTGCGGCGGCTGCGAGTGGCGCTCTCCCAGAGCCGTTCTGCGCCGGCATGGCCCACCCCTTTCGCGTCAGAGGGGCGGGCCGATTCTCCTGACCTCGGCACATCCAGCCAAGCCGGCATCGAACAAGCCGAGCTCACGTCGCTTGGGAGCAACAGCGAGCAGCCTGGGGCGGAGAAAAAGAAGGACGATGGTTGGATCGATCTGTCCGACGAGAAGTGGACCGTCAAGCTCGGCGGACACGTCCAACTGGACTACGTGACCTGGGCTGATGCCGATCCGGCGATTCCCGGCACACAGAACTACTTCGAGTTTCGCCGCCTGCGGCTGGTGGCGGACGGCGCCGGATACGGCGTTTATGATTTTCGCCTGCAGATGACCCTGGAGCCGGAGACGGTGGGCGAGACCCCGGGCGTGATTTCGCCGGACGTGAAGGACGCCTACTTTTCAATGAACGAGACGCCATGGCTGGGACGCCTGCGGATTGGGAACTTCTTCGTCCCGTTCAGCCTGGAGCAGGTGACCAACGACACCAATAACATT
>JBBDNX010000487.1:0-3229 GCA_040877345.1 Pirellulales bacterium | reverse complement strand
GAAGAACACGGTGCCGCCCACGGTCGTCAGGTTGGCCGGGTTGGAGCTCAACGGCACGGTCACTCCGCCGATCACCGTCGTGCCGGGCTGGATGTCCTTGACCAGGACGGTGCCGGGGCCGTTGCCGTCGCTCTTCCAGAGCTCGACGCCGTCGGTCCCGTTGTCGGCCGCGAAGAACGTTTCGCCGGCCAGCTCGGCGAAGAAGGCGGGGGTCGAGTCGGGCGCGCCGGGGTTGATGTCCTTGACCAGCGTGGCCGCCAGCAGCCGGCGGTCTTCGAGGTCTTCGAGGCCCAGCGGGGGGCGGGCCTGGCGGCCGTGGCGGCGGCGGCCCCCGTCGGAGATCGACAGTTCACCGAGGGCCCGGAAGATGGCATCGAAGGGCATGACGCGTTCCTTCAGGAGGCAGTGGTCAGTGGTTCCGCCTGCGGCGGACTTGCAGCACAGTCAGAGGTCAGAGGTCGGAAGTCAGAGGGCTACGGCACACGGAGTGTGCCTGCTACTTTGGGGCTGCTACTTTGGGGCTGCTACTTTGGGGCTGCTACTTTGTGCGGGCTACGTGGGGTGGGTCGGCGATGGGCCCGGCCGTCCCTGACGAACGGGCAAACACTAGCAATTAGTGGCATCGTACATAGTCCGTATCGACCCGGCCGCGCCGGAACATCAGGAATTTGCGGTACAACCGGCATAAGCGGCAAGGAGGGACCGAAGGCAGAAGGAGGAAGGCAGAAGGACGAAGGTCCGCCGGACGCGGACTTGCAGCACCGTTCGAGGGCGGGCGATGCCCGGAAGAAAATCGGGCCAGAACTCTGGCGAGTCCTGCTACCTCGACGGGGCGCGTTCGTTCGCCTTGTCGCCTTGCTGCAAGTCCGCCTCTGGAGGATCGCCTTGTCGTCTTCGTTCCGTTCCCCCCTTCGCCCGCTCCCCCCTTCCCCCGCTCCTCCTGCCTGCCGCTTGTTTCGCTTGCAGGTTGTTGCCATAATCCAGCAGTCTGGGGGCCGTGCCGTCCTGTCTTTTGATTCAAAGTTTCCCGTTCGGGCCGACCATGGCGATTGCATCGCCGGAACAGTTTGTCACCGCCCTGGAAAAGAGCAACCTGCTCAGCGAGCAGCAACTGGCCGGCGTCCGCCGCGAGCAGCAAGAGCTGGAACAGGCCGGCGGCGAAGCGCAGTTGCAGAACCTGGCCATCAGCCTGATCCGCCGCGGCCTGTTGACCCGCTGGCAGGCCGAGCAGTTGCTGGCCGGCCGGCCCAGCTTTTACCTGGGCAAGTACAAGCTGCTCGACCGCATCGGCAAGGGGGGCATGGGGTCGGTGTACAGGGCCGAGCACGCGCTGATGGGCCGGACCGTGGCCTTGAAGGTCATGGCTCGCAAGCTGCTGAAAGACCGGACCAGCGTGGCCCGCTTCCGCCGCGAGGTGCAGTTGGCCGCCTCGCTGAACCATCCGAACATCGTCACGGCGCACGACGCCGACTGCGTGGACGACACGCATTTTCTGGTGATGGAGTACGTCCAGGGGCGCGACCTGGGCCGCTGGATCAAGCAGTCCGGCGCGCTGCCGATCGCCTGGACGTGCGAGTGCATCCGGCAGGCGGCCCTGGGCATCCAGCACGCCCACGAGCGGGGCCTGATACACCGCGACATCAAGCCGAGCAACCTGCTGGTTCTTTCGGGCACCGCCGGCCGGGGTCCGACGATCAAGATCCTCGACGTGGGGCTGGCCCGGTTTGCCACCAGCACCGAGGACGAGGGGGGGCTGACGCAAAGCGGGCAGATCGTGGGCACGCCCGACTACATCGCGCCGGAGCAGGCCGAAGACGTTCACAGCGCCGACGGCCGGGCCGACATCTTCAGCCTGGGGTGCACGCTGTTCCAGGCGCTCACCGGACAGCTTCCGTTTCCCGGCAGCAGCCTGATGGCCAAGCTGCTGGCCCGCGTGAACTCGCAGGCGCCGGCCGCCAGCAGCCTGCGTCCGGAGATCTCGGCGGAGCTCGACGCCGTCGTGGCGAAGATGCTGGCCCGCCAGCCGGAGGACCGCTTTCAGACGCCGGCCGCGGTGGCCTCGGCCCTGGCGCCGTTTGCGGGGGGCATGGCCCCGGAGCCGCCCGGCTCGAGTGTCTTTTCGATGCCGGCGGCGGCGGGCGGCGGCACGGCGAGCGCCGGCGGCGAAGCGGCCAGCGCCGGCGGCGAAGCGGCGAGCGCCGGCAGCGGCAGCGACGCGGGCGGGGCGGGCGCCGACCCTTTGAATGCAGCGATGGGGATGAGTGCAGCGATGGGGAGCGGGTCGGACGTTGTTCCGGCGGATGCCGACAGTGGCTTGAACGAGTTTTTGAGCCGGCTGAGCACCAGCGCCCGGAGCGACTCGGACTCGGGCGAGACGCCCACGGGCGACCTGCCGACGCTGGGCGACCTGGTCCTTGGTGAGGAGTCTGTTATGCGACGGCTACCAGCCCGCCAATCGAGCCGGCTGAGCACGGCGGCCGTGATCAGCGCCGTGATCGTCGTGCTCGTCGTGCTGATGCTGATGTTGATGCTGTGATGACTCTCGAGCACGACTCCGCCGCCGACCGGCCGGGGGGCCTGGTCCAGGCCCTGGCGATGCTGTTTGCGCTCTCGTTTCCGACGCTGGCCACGTATCTGTACTTCATCGCCCTGGCCGGGCAGCCGGCGATGCAGCCCGCTTATGCCCTGACCAAGGTGCTGCAGTTTGCCTTTCCGGTGTTTTGGGTGGTGGCGGTCCAGCGCCAGGCGATTCGCTTAGCGCGGCCGACCCTGCGCCCAGTGGCGACGGGCGCCGTCTTCGGGCTGGCGGTCGTGGCCGCGATGCTGGCCCTGTACTATGGATACTTGAAGACCAGCTCGCTGTTCAGCGACGCGCCTGCCAAGGTGGCGGAAAAAATCGCCGCCTTCGGCGTCGAGACCGGGCTGGAGTTCCTCGCGCTGGCGGCATTTATCGCGCTGTTGCACTCGCTGCTGGAAGAATACTACTGGCGCTGGTTCGCGTTCGGACAGCTTCAAAAGAGCCTGCCGCTGGCCTGGGCCATCGGCCTTTCGAGCCTGGGCTTCATGGCCCACCACGTGCTGGTCGTCGGCCTGTACTTGAAGGGCTACGGGCCCGCCACGTGGTTCTTTTCGGTCTGCGTGGCCATCGGCGGCGCCGCCTGGGCCTGGCTGTACTACAAAAGCGGCCGGCTTTACGGCCCGTGGGTCAGCCACCTGCTGGTGGACCTGG
>JBBDNX010000486.1:0-17976 GCA_040877345.1 Pirellulales bacterium | reverse complement strand
GAGGTCAGAGGTTCCGCCTGCGGCGGACTTGCAGCTCAGTCAGAGGTCGGGGGTCAGATGCCGGGAGTGCGTGAAGCTCCTCGCTGGCGCGTCGGGTTAGTATTAGAACAGATAGAGCAAGGGGAAGAGGAAGATCCAGACCAGGTCGACAAAATGCCAGTAAAGGCCGACGTTCTCGATCAGACCGGCCTTGGTCACGTCGAGCTGCATGAGCATCATCAAGGCGAAGACGATCAGGCCGACGAACACGTGCAAGGCGTGGAAGCCGGTCAGCGTGAAATAGGTGCTGGCCCACAGGTTGCCGCCGGGAATGACGATCGGCAGCCTGAGCCAGGGATGCTCGTCGTTCAGGCCGACCGCATGAGCGTGCGAGGCGCCGGAAGGGAGCGGCATGATCCGCGCCGCCAGACGGGCCAGCGCGGCTTCGTCGGTCGCGCTGGACTCGGCCTGCAGGCCTTCCAGCAGCTCTTTTCGCTTGAGATCCTCCGCCGTCCGCTCAGGCTTCGCATTCAAGGGCGCGAGCAGGGCGCTGACGCGGCCTCGAACGGCCGAGCCGTAGTAGACGTCGGGCCGCTCGTGGACCAGGCTGCGAGGATATGCCGGATAGATGCCGTGCGAGAACTTGGCCCGGTACTCGACGGCCTTCACGCCCAAAAACACGCTGCCCAGGGCCAAGGTCACGCCGATCCAGAGCTTGGCGGCGCTGGCGCGGTTCAACTTGGCCGCCTCCAGCGCGAGCACCACGCTGACACTGGAGCAAATGAGCACGAAGGTGTTGAAGGCGCCGGTCGGCTCGCTCAAGTGCACTTCGGCCGGCTGCGGCCAGGTGGGGGCCCCGAAGCGCAGCACGATGTAGACGCCGATCAAGGCGGCGAAGAACATGATCTCCGTCGAGAGGAACAGCCACATGAACAGCTTGCCGTTGGGGATCGGCAGCGCGGGCTGGTACACGAGCTTGGGCGGATGCCCGCCGGCGTGGCCGTCTTCGTGTTCCAGCGGAGGAGCGTGAGTTGCCATCGGGAAGAAGTGCCTCGTGCTCTTTTCGGTCGGGAAATCTAGGTCAATGGTCCTATCATCAAGCCGGCCAGCAATGCCGGCAGGTAAACAAGCGATGCCCGCAGCAGCAGCCGGGCGGAATCTTCGTTCATGCGCAGCAGAAACCAGGCGGCGCAGGCGAGCTGCCCCAGGCTGAGCAGCAGGGCACCGACAAAATAGGCCGGCCCCGCGAAGCTGACGACGGCCGGCAAGGCGCTGACCGGCACCAGGGCCAGGGCCGCCAGCACGGCCTGCACGCCGGCCCGGCGGCCCGTGGGGTCGACCACGCTGAGCATCTGCATGCCGGCCGCCGCATACTGCCGGCGGTAGATCCAGGCAATGGCCATGAAGTGAGGGAATTGCCAGAGGAAGACGATCACGAACAACGTGGCCACCGCCAGACCGAACCGCCCCTCGACCGCGGACCAGCCCATCAGCACGGGCATGGCGCCGGCCACCGCGCCCACGGCCGTGTTGGCGCTGGATCGCGATTTGAGCGGAGTGTAGATGCAAACGTAGAAGACCCAGGTCGCCAGCCCCAGTCCGGCCGTGAGCGGGTTGACGAACCAGGCCAGCCAGGCCGTCCCGGCCAGCGTCAAGCCGGAGCCGAACAGGACTACGCCGCGCCCGCCCAGCCGGCCGGCGGGCAAAGGCCTCTCGGCGGTGCGAGGCATGCGCGCATCGGTTTCGCGCTCCAGCCACTGGTTCCAGGCGCTGGCGCCTGCCGCAACCAGGGCCGTGCCGACGAGCGCGTTGAGCACGATCCAGGCGTTGGGCAATCCGGTCGCGGCCAGCACGGCGGCCACGCTCACCGTGACCAACTCGAGCAGAACGATTTTCGGCTTGGTCAGTTCGACGTAATCGCAGACCCGCTGCAGGCCGTGCGATCGCTCTGCCACATAGGGGACGACGCCTGTGCTCATGCGGCGGCCTCACTTTCCAGCCAGACGGCCCGCGCGAGCGGGGCGGCGGTGAGCCGGCAGGCACGCAGGGCCAAGGCGACAGCCGTGCCGAGGATGAGCGAACCGAGGGCCACGTGGGCCGTGGTGACCAGGGCCTGGGTGGCACCCATGCGTTGGACGACGAGGCGCTGTGCCCAGGCATAGTCGGCGAACCAGACGGGCCAGCCGTAGTTGACCACCCAGGCCCCCAGGCCCAGGGCCAACTGCACGGCAACCAGGCCTGCCAGCAGGCGGGCCGGGCGAGTGAGCCAGCGCTCGGCCGGGTGCGCGGCGCGAAGGCGGCCCAGCAGCCATGCGACGTGAACCACCAGCGCGGCCGCGCCGGCCAGGTGCAAGAACACGGCCAGGCGGAAACCGGCCACGCCCGACTCGGGCGGCACGTGCCTCAACTGCGAGCCGAGGACGAGTTGAAGATAAGCGACGCCGGCCGTGGCAATGGCCAGCCAGGCCAGGCCGCCGCTGAGGACGCTGGGCTTTTTTTGCTCCAGCCAGCGGGGCGAAGTGAAGACCGAGAGGGCCACGGCGAGTGCGAAGAAGGCGGGACCGACGCAGCCGTGCAGTTGGGCCAGCACCCGCTCGTCGAGCCGGACGCGCAGGCCGCCCAGCACGCCCTGGAAGACGACGGCCATCAGCGCTGCTACTCCCAGCCAGCAGACCCAGCCGCGGCGCTCGCACCGCCAAAGCACGGCGGCCAGCACGATGGTGAGCATGCCGACGGCGGAAGCGAGCAGGCGGTGGCCGTGTTCGATGAACAGGTCCCAAGGGCCGGCCAGCCAGGTTTGCCAGGGATAGAGGAACATGTTGTAGCCGTAGGTGGTGGGCCAGTCGGGCACGGCCATGCCGGCGTCGTAGGTGGTCACCAGTCCGCCCACCCAGATCAGCGGAAACGTGGCCCAAGCGAGCAGCACCGCCAAGCGGTGCGGCCAGGGGCTCGCGAACCTAGTGGTGTCCGGGCTCATGGGGTTCCTGGCCTTCGGGGGGCGGGCGGTTCTGCGGGTAGTAGTCGTGGTCGACTTCGGGCGAGCCGTACTCGTAGGGGCCGCGGTACACAATGGGCTGGTCTTCGAAGTTGCCGTGGCCGGGCGGGCTGGGGGCGGTCCACTCGAGGCTGTTGGCGTGCCAGGGGTTCCGGCCGGCCTTGGGGCCGAAGAAAATGCTGTAGATGAAATTGGCCGCAAAAATGATCTGCGCGGCGCCCATGCCGAAGGCGCAGAGCGAGATGAACTGGTTCATTCCCAACATGTGGCGGAAGGTTTCGTAATGGTAGGGGTCGGCCAGGCGGCGCGGAAAGCCGCCGGCGCCCAGGATGTGCATGGTATAGAAGGTGCCGTTGAAGAAGATGAACGAGAAAAAGAAGTGCACTTTGCCCCAGAACTCGTTCATCATCCGGCCGAACATCTTGGGGAACCAGAAGTAGATGGCGCCGAAGACGCCGAAGGCGGTGCCGCCGAACAGCACGTAGTGGATGTGAGCCACGATGAAGTAGGTGTCGTGGATGAAGATGTCGACAGGGGTGGCGGCCATGAAGATGCCCGACAGGCCGCCGATGATGAACATCGACACGAACGACAGGGCGAAGAGCATCGGCGTGGCGAACTGGATGCGGCCGCCCCACAGCGTGCCAAGCCAGTTGAAAACCTTGATGGCGCTGGGCAGGGCGATCATCATCGTGGAGACCATGAAGGTGGCGCCCAACCAGGGGTTCATGCCGGACATGAACATGTGGTGGCCCCAGACGATGAAGCCGAGGCCGGCGATGCCCGCGATGGAGTAGACCATCGGCTTGTAGCCGAACAGCGGCTTGCGGGCGAAGCAACTGATCATGTCGGAGACCATGCCCATGGCGGGCAGGATCATGATGTAAACGGCCGGGTGGGAGTAGAACCAGAAGAGGTGCTGCCACAACAGCGGCTGCCCGCCACCGGCGCCGGCCTCCATGTTGTTGACGATCAGGCCTTCGGGGATGAAGAAGCCGGTGCGGACGGTGCGGTCGAGGAGCTGCATGAACAGGGCGGCCGTGAGGACCGGCAGGGCGAAGGCCTGCAGGATGGCGGTGATGAACATGGCCCAGATGGTCATCGGCAGCCGGAACATGGTCATGCCGGGGGCCCGCATCTGGATGATGGTGGTCATGTAGTTGACCGAGCCCATCATCGAGGAGATGCCGACGAAGACCAGCCCCAACAGCCAGAGCGTCTGGCCGTTCAAGCTGCCCGGCGCGGCGCCCTGGATGGCCGACAGCGGCGGGTATCCGGTCCAGCCCGAGTTGGATGCGCCTCCGGTGACGAAGAAGCTGGCGGTCATGAAGATAAAGGCGGGCCACATGAACCAGTAGCTGAGCATGTTCAGGGTGGGAAAGGCCATATCCTCGGCGCCGATCATCAGCGGGATCAGAAAGTTGCCGAAGGCCCCCGCCAGGATCGGGATGATCACGAAGAAAATCATGATCGATGCGTGCATCGTAAACAGCATCGTGTAGAACTCGGGCGAGATCTGGCCTTCGGGAAACAGGCGCCCCGCGATGGGCATCTCGGACCAAGGCCAGGCCAATTGCCAGCGGACCGCCAGCGCCAGCAGTCCCCCGACCATGAACCACAAGAGGGTCGAGAACAAGAACTGGACGCCGATGACCTTGTGGTCCAGCGAAAAAATATACGTGCGCAGAAAGCGGGCCGCGCCGCCCCGCTCGTCGTGGTGGGCATGGCCGTGGGCCGCTTCGTGGGCCCCGCCAAGGGTGGTCGAACTCATAATGGTTTCGGTCTCAAATTCCGGTTACTCGTCATCATCTTCCAGCGCTTGCGGATCCTGGGTGGCCTGCTGGCGGGCGTACATCTCGGCCAGCCATTGGTCGTAGGCGTCGCGCGACTCGACCGTGAGCCGGCCTTTCATCTTGTAATGGCCCCAGCCGCACAACTCGGCGCAGACCAGGTCGTACGTGCCGATTTCCATGGCCCGGAACCAGACCGGAATGTTCATGCCGGGCACGGCATCCTGCTTGATCCGCAGGTGGGGCAGAAAGAAATCGTGCAGTACGTCCATGCTCTTCAGATCGACCAGGATGTCGGTGTCGACCGGCACGTGCAGATCGTTGACGTGATGGATGTCGTCCAGCGTGCCGAAACGGTTGTCCGGACCGGGATAGCGCAGCCGCCACTCGAACTGCCGGGCCGTCACCTCGACGGTGGGCCGCATTCCGGGAGGCGCCCGCATCTTGACGTCGGCCCAGGCGTTCATCTGGTAGATGGCGATGAACAACAGGGTGGCGGCCGGCAGAATAGTCCAGATAACCTCCAGGTTATGGCTGCCGTGCATGTACG
This sequence comes from Pirellulales bacterium, assembly GCA_040877345.1. GTDB lineage: Bacteria > Planctomycetota > Planctomycetia > Pirellulales > JAICIG01 > JBBDNX01. The sequence goes on along the minus strand of JBBDNX010000486.1, from coordinate 12,662 downwards.
TGGCCGGATCGCGGTTGGTGGTTGCGTCGTAGCGCCAGAGAAACCAGAACAGCACCCCCTCGGTGGCGACGAACACGACTCCGGTCAGCACCAGCACGAAGTAGAACAAGTGATCGATCTGGTGGCCGTGCCGCGAGATGTCGCGCGGCAGCCAATAGCCGGCGCCGGGCGCCCACCAGAAGAGGCCCACGCCCAAAACGGGCACCAGCAAGAAGAGGAGGCTCCAGAACTTACCCACGGACTTTCTCCAGGCGCCGCGCGCCGTGCGCATTCCCCTCGGGAAGGCAGGCCGCGGCTTCCGCATCTAATTGCGAGGTTTGTGCAATGTGATCTCTGTGTGCTTTGGCTGGCTCTCGTCGGCATACGGCAGCGAGCGGACATAATCGACCAGGTGCCAGATCTGCTCGGGCGTGAGCGTGGCCGGCTTGCCCGGCGCCGGGCCGGCTCCCGGCATCTGTGCGCCCAGGATGCCCGCGTGGATCCGGCGGTACAAGTCGACCGGCCGGCGGCCGCCCCGGTAGATGCCCAGCCGCAGGTTGCGGGGCCGCAGCTCCTGCCGCGGCAGCAGCCAGCGGTCGATGTCGTCGGGCGATTTCTGCTTGTTCCAATCATCGTAGGGCACGGTGGTCTTGTCGGTCAGCCAGCCGTCGCCCAGGCCGGTCGGCCCATGGCACTGCGCGCACTGGGCATCCTTGCTCAAGAACAGCTTGCGTCCCTCTTCGATCGAGGCGGCAAGTTGTTGGGGCGTGTCGGTAGCGGGCCGCTCGGGGGGCTGGACCACTGCATCTTCGGCCTGGACCCAGAGGTCGACCACCGGCGACAGGTAATACTCGATGATCGTGGCGCGGTCGGGTTCGATCTCGCCTTCCTGGGCGAACAGCTCGATCGCCAGGTTCAACTCGGTCTCGCCGCGAATGCTCAGGTACTTGACGTACTCGACCAGGGCGTCGATCTCGTCGTTGGGCAACAGGGCGAACGAGGGCATGGCCGTGCCGGGGATACCCTCCATGATGATCCGCTTCAGATCGGCCGTGGTCGGTTTTTCGGAGGCCTCGGTGCTTTTGAACTTGAACTTGCCCTGGCGGTAGTCGCGCGGATAGGGGTTGAGGAAGACGGCGGTGGGCCCGGCGCCGTCGCCCGAGATGCCATGGCAATGGGCGCAGTGCAGCCGGTACAGGCCGCGTTGCCGCGACGAGCGGTCGTGGCCGGGGCGGACCGGACCGGCGGCCCGCTCGATCGCCACGAGATCAAGACCGTTCTCGTTGTCGTCTCCCTTTTGGACCTCGGTGAGCAGGTAGGGATCGTCGGGCGTGCCGAAGGCAGCGAAGAGGACCGTGGAGATCATCTCGAGGCCCTTGATCTTGCGCTGCTTCTCTTCGAGAACGTCGGGCTCCTCGCCGCCGGTGATCCGGAACTCGGCCGGATCGTGCGAGGGGATCATTTCCAGGTAATCCTGCATGTTCAGCCGGAACTGGGGAGGCTCGCTGCGGGCGTTGCAGCCGGCCAGGAGCACGAGGGCGAGCAGGCTGCCGGCGAAGGGCCGCCCGACGGCGGCAGGGGCTACGGTTTGCATTGCGGCTTTATTGGGTGATGCGGTGGAAAGGTCGGAGGCGGCCGGCAGGGCAGCGTTCGGTAGTACGTAGTAAAGGGTCAATTCAGTAAATCGGAGCTCACCTGGATTTCGCCCAGGTCGTTGTCGCCGGGCGCGATCTTGAACTTGAAGCGGCCGCGCTTCCACTCCGGCTTGGCGGCCAGCGGGCCCGGGCGTTCCTGCCAGACCTGGAACTCGAGATCTCCGGCGGGCAGGTTCTCGATGGTGAAGCTGCCCTGGTCGTCGGTTACCGCCACATAGGGGTTGTCGCGGGGGAACACGTAGCCCTTCATCCAGGGATGAATGCTGCACGTGACGGGTACCGGAGCGCTCTGCGAGCGCTTGAACTGGTGCTCGGCCGCCCCTTTTTCCGAGAGAAGCGGATTGATCGACGTGTCGCCCAAGGGCGCCAGATTGCTGTTGTGCGACACGGGGTCCGAGTTGTGGACCACCAGCGTCTGGCTGGTTCGCAGAGCGAGAATGTGCGGTTCGAAGCGGCAGTGCTCGTTATCGAACATGACCTTTTCGTTGGCAGTGGCTTCGTAATCGGGATGAACGGGAACGTTGCGGGTGTTGACAAACACCACGACGTTGGCCAGCCCGCCGCCGGGGCCGACCACGAGGCTTTCGTCGACCAGGTTGTGGCGGCCGCAAACCGGCACATCCTTGGTGATCGACAGCGGGGAGGGCGTCGGGGGTTGTCCATCGAACACGAAGCGGCCGGCCAGGCTGCCCCACTCGGTGGCTGTCGGGGCGGCAGTCTCGGCCTCGGCTGCGCCTTCCGCGTCGGCCGACTGCGGTCCACGGATGGCATTGGCCAACTTTTCATCGGGCGGCGGATCGGAGACGACGCTCCGCCCGCAGCCACAGATGCCGGCGAGCAAAGCCGCGACGATAGTCCAGCGATAATGCATTTTCATCCTTCTGCTTTTCATCCTCTCTACTTCTCTTCAACCAACTTGGGGCTGACCTTGATCAGGCCCAGGTCGTTGTCGCCGTCCTTGATCTTGAGCTTGAACCGACCGCTTTTCCATTCCTTCTTGGCAACCAGGTAGCCCGCCTTTTCCTGCCAGACCTGGAACTCGAGCTCGCCGGCGGGCAGGTTCGCGATCTCGAACGTGCCGTCCTCGGCGGAGACCGCCACGTAGGGATTGTCTCGCGGCAGAATCCAGCCCTTCATCCAGGGGTGGATGTTGCAAAAGACGGGGACGGGGACGTTCTGGGCTCGGCGGAACTGGTACGTTACCGCGCCACCCATCGAAATCAGCGGATTGATGCCGGTGTCGCCGATCGGCTGCAGGTTGCTGTTGTGGCTGAATGCGTCCGAGTTGTGCAGCTCCATGCTCTGCGAAAGCCGGATGGGCATCACGTGCGGCTCGAAGCGGCAGTTCTTGTTGTCGAACCGCAGCGTGTCGTTGGCGGTCGCCTCGTAGTCGGGGTGGACCTTGACTTTTTTGTCGCGGACGTAGATCACCACGTGGGCCAGGCCGCCATTCTTGCCGACCACCAGCGACTCGTTGACCAGGTTGTGCTTGCCGCACATCGGCTCCTTCGTCGTGTCGAGCTTCACCGGTTCGGGCGGTTTGCCGTCGTACACGAACTTGCCGGTGAGGTTGCCCCATTGCGCGTGGGCCGTGCCGGCGCCCAGCGCGCCGGCCGCCAACACGATTGCCAGCATGTTTCGCAACATGATCAGTTTCTCCTTGGTTGAGTCGACTCGGCTGTACAGGCTACGGCACACGGAGTGTGCCTACTACTTTACATGGAGTGTGCCTGCTACTTTTGTTACGGCACACGGAGTGTGCCTACTACTTTACATGGAGTGTGCCTGCTACTGGGCACCGGCCGACGCGGCCCGGTCGGGCGGCGCCTGGTCGGCCGGCTGGGGGGCCTCGGTGACCAGCGGCTTAATCGACGTCCGGCTATTCATGAACGCATCGTAGTTGAGCAACAGGTCGACCACTCCCTCCAACGCTTCGCGAGTGCTGCCCGGGAAGAGACTGGAGCGAATGGCCTCGTTGGGGTCGTTGTGGGGCGGAAAATTGACCGGCATGCCGGTGTAGGGAAGCTTGCGCTGCGGGTTGGCCAGCCACTCGTGCAGGTAGTCGGGACGCATCCGCTGGTACATGCGGTCCAGGTTGGGCGCCCAGGCGTCCGGCGTGCCTTCGGGGATGAAGTCGCCGATCAGGTGGCACTTGACGCAGTAGGTCTTGTTGGTGATCAGGTTCATGGCGTGGCCGAGGCGTTCGAGCTGCTCCTCGCCCAGGTAGTCGCCGTTGGAGCGAGGATGGTACTCGTACGGATAGCGGGCGTTGTCCACGGCAGCAAAATAGTTGACCAGCTTCGAGGCCTCGTCCGGCGACATGTTGAACTTGGGCATCCGCAGCAAGGCGGCCGGCCGCAGGGCAACGGGGTTGAGCAGGAAATCGTGCAGCCAACTGGTCTGCACCTTGGCGCCTTCGCGGACCAAGGGGGGCGGCACCCAGCCCCAGACATCGCCCGGCTTCACGTTGGGGTTGTCGCGTTGGCCCATCTCGACCGCGACCGGGTGCAGGTAGCGGGCAAAGTCGCCGCCATGGGGCGGGCGCTTGCCCAGGATCTGGCTTTCGGAGATCGGCACTTCAGGACCGCCGACCAGCCAGGGCTTGCCGTTGATCGCCAGGGGCTGCCAGGGGGCGAAGAAGTGCAAGGGGAGCCCGTCGTCGTCCTCCTGCACGTCGGGATTGGGCACGCCGGTGACCACCGCGCGGCCCATGCCGCGGCGATCGACCTGGGCCGACTCGGCCAGCTCCTCCGGGGTGAAGTGCGGCATCAGGAAGGCGTGATCATTGAACTCGGGAGGGTCGGCGAACTCGTCCGGGTCGTACTCGAACTCCCAGGTGTCCATCCGCAGCGTGTGGCAGCCGTCGCAGTTGAAGCGGGCGATGACCTGCTCGCCTTCGAGGATCGCCTTGCGCCGCGGCTTGGGCTGATAGACGTAGCGGGCGGCCGGCGGCTCGCTCACCAGGCCCAGCACGAAGGTCATTACCGACTCGATCTGCTGCTCGTCGAGGTTGAACTTCGGCATCCGCAGCCGCTCGATGTAGGTCTTGTTCTCAGTCTTTTTGTAGTCGTAACTCCGCGGCTGGCGCAATTTCTGCCAGAGGAAACCCTCGCGCTGGTGGTCGAGCAAGGCGCTGACAAAGAAGCCCGTGTCGGCGGGCATCTCGGCCGGATCGAGATGGCCATGGGCGGAGGACACATCGTGGCCGCCGTCATGAGGCGAAGCGTCATCGCCGCCGTGAGCCATACCGAGGGCACTGGCGTGCAGCGCCGACGCGCCGCCCGGCGGGTTGCGCTCGAGGAACGGCACGATCTGCTCGAAGGCCAGCTTCGAGGTTTCCTTGCGGCCCCAGTCGGCCAGGCCGGTTCCGATGGGCTTGGAGCTCTCGAAGCCGGGGATGTCGTGGCAGCCGGCGCAGCCGAGCCGGCTGATGGTGCGGCGGCCGACGTAGAGCAGCTTTTTGTCGAGCAGCCGCTGGCGCGTCATCTCGTCGTCGCGGACCAGCTCCAGCTCGTCGCCCTTGATATCAGCCCGCAGGGACTGCGGGATGCCGCTGTCGACGTACTCGCGCGACTGCTTCTTGGTGAACGATCCCTCGAGGTACATGACCGCCAACTCGTCGAGCGCCTGCCGGGCGTTCGCGTCGTCGAGAGCGGGCACGGGCTTGGGCCGCCAGCCTTGCGAGGCGAGCAGGTAGGCGGTGATGTCGTCGGCCGGATCGGTCAGCGTGCCGTCGCCTTGGGTGATCGGCTCGAGGAACACGTTGGGCATCACGGTGCGGGCATGGTAGCGGTTCGGCTCGCGGACCCAACTGTAGAGCCAGCGGGCGCCGGCGTCGGTGGTCAGCTTGGCGCCGATCCGCGACAAGTCGGGACCCTGCGTGGCGGTGATTTCGGGGAAATCCTTGTGCTGATGGCAGGCCAGGCAGCCCCGCACCTGGAACAGCTCCTTGCCGCGCTCGGCGGAAGGCTGCCCACTGCCGTTTTGCGGGAGGTCTACGTACTCGAAGGGCTGGCTGTAGTGCAGCAGGTACTGGGTGGCGGCGCCGATCTCGATCGGCTCGAACTTTTCGGAGTCCTCCAGGTCGAACTTTTCGGAGTCCTCCAGTCCGGGGCTGGGTTCCATAACCACATGCCCGCCGGGCGCGCGCACGGGGCTCCCGTTGCCATCGAGCTTTGCCTCCGGCGCGAGATGCTCGTTGAGGCCGAAGAACTTGGGCATCCTGGTATCGGGACGGAAATCGGTCGGATCGCGAATCCAGTTGTAAACAAAGTCGAAGTCGGCCTTGCTTGCCAGGTGCCGCAGGCTGGGCCCGACCTTGCGCAACTGTCCCGGCGTTTCGTCGTCGGCGCCGAGGATGGCGGCCAGCTCGTGCGACGACTGGGAAAGCTTAGGTGTCTCTTCGCCGGAGTCGGCAAGCCGGGCATCCTGGCGGATCGATTCGGCCAGCAGCTTGCGGATTGAGGTCTGCTCGGGATGTTCGATCACATCGAGGGCCAGCTCGCGCTGGCGGTCGTCGAGGCCCGGGTCGATGAGCAACTGCGCGGCCGCGGCGTAATAGGGGGGTTCGGCACGCAGGTCGGGACCGCGGCGCTTGTCGGGGCTGTCGTAGCCGTTGATTTCATGGCAGCCGAAGCAGCCGTACTGCCGGATGATGTGATAGCCGGCCATCAGCTTCGGCGCCGGTGGGTCGGGAAACCGCTCGCTCGGCTCCAGCTCGGCCACGTCGTGGTGGCATTTCAAGCAACTGCTCTCGGCGAACCGCTCCGGCAGCATGGGGAAGATCCAATGGTGGTTGTTGAACCAGCCATGGTCCCGCTTCCACTGGCGCATCTCGCCGGGATCGTTGGGCGTGTGCGAGGCCCACTTGAACGCGGTGGCGGTCCCCTGCCCTTCGTGGCAGATGGTGCAGCCGACGTCGCCGATCTTGTGGGGGCTCATCGATCCGACGAACAAATCAAGCCGCGGGTGCGAGCTGTACGGGTGCGGCACGCCACGGCGGACGTGCAACTTCAGCGGCTGGCCCCAGCGCACGCTTTCGAGCAGGTAGGTATAGGCACGGTCCTTATCGAGGATCTTGACGTCGCCGATCCGCTCCAGCACGTCGCCCGCTTCCAACAGCGCCCCGGCTGCCAGGCTCCGGGGCCGGACGACGCTGATGGTCACGTCGTTCGGGTCGATTAGCCCCTCTCCGGCAAGCTGGATCCCGTACACTTGTTCGAGCAGCCTGGCGTTGCCCGGCTGGGCGGCGTCCGAGGGGGCCTCTTCCGGGGTTCCCATGCTCAGCGTGAGGCGTTCGGTTGGTTTGTAAAGCGGCTCCACGGCTGAGCCGGCGGCGGTCTTGTCGATGCCCTGATGACAAGTGGTGCAGCGGTCGACGCGGGCCACGTCGCGGAAGTTGTTGTTGATGGTGAGCTGCGGCAGCCAGATCTGATCGGGCTTGAGCGGCCGGCCGAAGGCATCGACGATGGGCAATTCCAAAAGCCGCTTGCCGGGATTGGATCTGCGTTCGTCGAGGGCGGTTTGGAGGCGCGCCAGATCGGTCTGGTGCGTTTCAAGCGCTTTGTGGGCCTCCACCTGCTCGGCGGTGATGCGATCGACGACCGTTTGCAGGCGCTCGCGATGGGTCTGGGCATCCTGGTAGGCAAGCGTGAGATCATCGACCCGGTCCTGGACCGATTTGACCTCGCGCTGGGCGGCCTGCAGTTCGCTGGGCGGCCGCCCTTCGCCCACGGCCAGGTCGTACCGGCTGCGGGCCACGTCGAGGTCGGCCCGCTCGAACTTGAGCTCGCGCTGGCGATTGTCTTCGTCGAAACGGGCCTGCTTCACCACCTGGTCCAAGGCGGCGACGAGCTCGTCGCGGCTTTCCAGCAGGCGCTGGAGCGCCTGCCGTTTCTCGGCGGTGCCGTCCGCGGCGGCGCGGTGATCGGCGGCGGCCTGGCGCAGGGCTTCGTAGCGGGCCTCGATGCGGCCCAGCCTGTAACCGTTGGCTTTTTCACGGCGGCGGGCCTCGGTGATGAAGCGCGTGATCAGGACCGGCGATGGGACCTTGGCCCGGGCGGCGGTGAGCTGGCGTTCCAGCTCGAGCTCGCGCTGGGCGTACTCGTCCGAATTCTGCTCGTCGATGCGGGCCACGGTGGTCCAGCTCTCGACGTCGCGGAACTTGCGCTGGTACTGTTTCCACTCGCGGTTGTGGTCGGCGGCCATCATCCACAAGGTGGTGACCAGCATGGCCAGCCCGGAGAGGCCGAACACCACGTGCAGCAGCTTGGTATCGCGCCAGGTTTGTTCAGTAGCGGGCATTTCAGGCGTGCGTCAAAAGTTCAAAAAGTATTCGGGGATGCTGATGATGTACTTCAGGTTGGCGGTCCAACGCAGGACCATCTTCAATTGTAACGATGCCATCAGCAGCAGCAAGTTGGCCATCAGCATGTAGCGGATGAAGCCCATGCGGACGAAGAACCGCCGGAAGACCGTGGCGGCCATCAAGGGAGGCAGCGCGAGCAGATAGACCAGCACCCCCACGATGCCGGGCGACTCGCGCAGCAGGATGTAGCCCACCTCGGTCCAGGCGCCGCTGCCGGTCGGCGCGCGGGGCAGGCTGCGGCCCAGCCCGTGGACCCAGAAATACTGCGACAGGTCGACGTTGTTCTGTGCCAGCACCTTGTGCGGATCCCAAGCTTCGAAGGGCCCGAAGAAGTTCCAATTGGGTCCGCGCAGAAACGTGCCCAGCACGATCAACACCACCCATAACTGCAAGAAGCCGATCTGGAAGACAATGTAGCTGAACTTGCGCTCCTCGATGGTGAAGTAGCCGTTGCCCCGGCGGTTGAAATCGAGGAAGGGGATGGCCATCAGTCCGAGCAACACCACGCTGGGCAGCACGACGCCGGCGTACCAGGGATCGTAGTAGACCAGCATCTCCTGCAAGCCGAGGAAGTACCAGGGCGCCTTGGAGGGGTTGGGGGTCTTGACGCTGCTGGCGGGTTCTTCGAGCGGGGCTTGCAGGGCGATTCCCCAGACCAGCAACAGGGCGGTCAGGGCGATCATGCAGATCAGCTCGGTATAGACCAGGTCGGGCCAGACCAGCACTTTTTCGTTGTCCTCTTTCTCCACCGGTCCCAGGCCCTGGCGGAGCCGGTCGTCGTTGATCACCGCCCGGTGGGCCGACACCCAGGTGAAGAACCCCAGCAGGAACACCAGCCCCACGATCGGCACGTTATCGGGCTTGCCGACAATGGCGGCGAAACTGGTGTCGGTCATCGACAGGCCCATGGCCAAGAGCGAGAGGTTGAAGATGCTCCAGGCCACCACGGGCTTGACAAAGAACCGCCGCCCAAGGAACAGGATGGTCAGCATGGCCAGCGAGCCCAACGTGAGCTGGACCGGGCCCGAAGCGACGTTGACCGCGTGCTTGACCGAGTCGGGCAAGGTGGGCGGCCAGCCGATCATGGTGAACGGCGCCAGCGTAAAAAAGAAGGCGCCCACCAGCAGCCAGACGAGCACGTTGGTGACCGGGAAGCCCAGCACGCGGAAGTAGGCGACGGGCCCCTTGCGCCAGAGCCAGAGGGCCGCCACCCAGTTCATGCCGCACAGCAGCAGGTAATAGCAGCCGAGTCCGGTTGCGATCTGGTCGATGAAGTCGGCTGAGCTGCCGTGCATGGTGGTCTCTTTAGAGCGGGCCGCTGATGCCGCCGTCCTTCCGCACGCGCCAAAAATGAATGGCAATCAGCATGGCCGCCGCCAAGGGGATGGCGATGCAGTGCAACACGTAGAAGCGGTTCAAAGTTTCTTCGCCCACGAAGCGCGCGCCGAGCAGGGCGAACCGCGCGTCGGAGGCGTTGGTGATCATGTCGATGCCGCCGATGCTCAGCAGTTGCTGCCCCGGCCCCTCGTGGCCCAGGAAAGGAGTGGCGCGGGCCATGTTCGAGCCGACCGTGATGGCCCAGATGGCCAACTGGTCCCAGGGGAGCAAATAGCCGGTAAACGAGAGCAAGAGCGTGAGCAGCAGCAGGATCACGCCCACCACCCAGTTGAACTCGCGGGGCGGCTTGTAGCTGCCGGTGAGGAACACGCGGTACATGTGCAGCCAGGTGGTGATCACCATGGCGTGGGCCCCCCAGCGGTGCAACTCGCGGAGGATGCCGAGGCTGGTCACGTCGCGCAGGTCCTGGATGTCGCGGTAGGCCCACTCCAGCGTGGGGCGGTAGTAGAACATCAACAGCACGCCGGTGACCGTCTCGACCAGGAAGAGGAAGAAGGTGACGCCCCCCATGCACCAGGTGTAGCTCAAGGCGATGCCCTGCTTCTTGATCGAGACAGGGTGCAGGTGCAGGAAGAAGTTGGTCAGCATCACGACGATGCGGTTGCGGCGGTCCAGCGGCATCGGGTGCCGAAAGACGCTCTTCCAGACCTGGGAGTTGCGAATCGATTCGCCGAGAGACATGGAGTTTACTTCACACTTTCATTTACACGGGCACGAAGCTGGCGGGGTCGTTCCACTGGCCCATCTCTTCCTGAAACAGCTTGCTCTTGTCGATTTCCAACTGCCCGTCGTCGGCCAGGCTGATGGCGTAGCGTTCCAGCGGCCGGGGCGCCGGCCCCTCGAAGTTGATTCCGTCCTTGTAGAACCCGCTCCCGTGGCAGGGACATTTGAATTTCTGCTCGGCATCCAGCCAGTTGGGCGTGCAGCCCAGGTGCGTGCAAACCGTCCGCAAGGCGAAAATCTGCGGTTCTCCCTGGTACTCGGCGTTGACCACCCACACGCCGAAGAGCGCCTTGAACTTTTCCTCTACCGCGCCCGGCGGGAAATCGCCGGGAAATCCGACCTTGAACCTGCTGGGCGGCTCGGTGAGGATGTTCGGGAACATGAAGCGGGCCAGTCCCAACGTCCACAGGCCGAGCGTAGTGGCCAGCGACGTGAAGCCGATGCCCAAAAACGATCCCAGCGCCACGCTCAAGAACCAGCGGCGATCTTCGGCGGCCACCGCGGCATCCTTGGCCGGCTGGCGGCGAGCGTAGTCGGGCCTGGCCGGCATGGGCGGCACGGCGGCCGGCGCTTTGGCCGCTGGAGCTTTCGCCGGCCGCTCGGGAGCGGGTTTGAGCCGGGCTGCCGCTTCGGCCTTCGACATCGGGCCGGGGCGAGTGGTCTTACGCGCCGCGGCCAGGATGCTGGCGGTGTCCTTGCCGCCAGCCACGGCGGCCACGGCGGCGGGTTTCTCGGCGGGGGCGGGCTTCGGCGTTTTGGCAGCGGCCACGGCGGCGGGCTTGGCCGGCCTTACCTCGGCCGCGGGTTTCGGTGCCGCGGCGGGCTGGGGAGGCTGGCCGTCTTTGGCCTGGGCGCGGGCCATGGCGAGGATCTCGGCCACGCTGGGCTTGGCTCCTCCAGCAGGCGGCTTGCTTTTGGGCGCCGGCGCGGCGGCAGCCGGTTGCTCAACTACTTGCTGGACCGGTTCTTGTCCGGCGGACGCGGCTTGCGCGGACTGGGCCTCGACGGGTTCGCTGGCGGGCTTTGGTTCCGCAGGTGGTTTCGACCCAGGCGCGGCTGCCCCCTTGGAGTCGGCCTTGCGCGCGGCCGCCATGATCTCGGCGACCGACAACTTCTTTTTCTCAGCCATGCCCTAGCACCGAAGCACGGAACCTAGCCAGCCAAAGGAGGTTGCGACGCGGAGCGCGCGACGCGGGCAATTTGTGACAATTTTCACGAACTTCCTAACTTTTTAACTTAGCCTGATCGGTTGTCAACCACCCCTTTGAGAAAGCCCGGGCAAAAACGTGCTGGCCCTGGAAGTAGTCTTGCGCCACGATAGTCTACCGCAGACACGCGCCCGCGAAAATGGGATCTGAAGGCCCGACGAGCGAATCTCCCGATCCATGATCATAACGTCGAGCGTTACACCTTGACTACGGCAAGAACGATCGACTGGTTGGCGCTCACCCGGATCATGTCGCGCGACGCCGGCGCGCGCGGCGTGCCCGCGCTGGCTCAACTGCCAGAAATGCAGGCGCACCTGGAGCTGGAGGCGGCCGTGATGGGCCAGGCGACGCGCGGCCGCCGCGTGGCAATCGTCACCGGCTTCTGCGTGGCGGCCGATCCGCCGGCGGCGGAGACCGATGGTCCGCCTGGCGCGCTCTATCTGGCCCGTGCGCTATCGGCCTTGTCGATTCCGGTGCTGCTCATCAGCGACGCGCTGGGGATGCCGCTACTGGATGCGGGGTGCCGGCTTTGGCGACTTGACGGGGTCGAGCTGGTCGAGTTCCCGTTTGAGACCGATGAGACAGATCCATCAGCGTCCGCCGAGCGAGTTGAAGCGGCCAGCAGTTGTCCGAAAACGGACGCCTGGGTGGACGCTTTCCTGGGCCGGGAGCAAGGCCGGGGACTCACGCACCTCGTGTCGATAGAACGGGCCGGGCCCAGCCACACGCTTCAATCGCTCGCCGAACAGCAACGGTCGGGGCCGCCGCCGCTGGCGGAGTTTGAGAGCGAAGTGCCCGCGTCAAGCCGCGACGTGTGCCACAACATGCGGGGGCAGCCGATTGATCATTGCACGGCCAGGATGCACCGGCTGTTCGAGGAGGCACGCCGGCGGGCGGCGGCGATCGAAACGATCGGCATTGGCGACGGCGGCAATGAGATCGGCATGGGTAAAGTTGCCTGGGAGGTGCTGCGGGCGGCGGTCGCCGGCGGCCCCGGCGGCCGCATCGCTTGCCGTATCGCGACCGACCGGCTGCTGATCGGCGGCACGAGCAATTGGGCCGCCTATGCCTTGGCCGTGGCGACTTGTGCCGCGCGCGGCCGGCACGATTTGATTGCCGGGTGGGGAACCAGGCGTCAGGCCGAGTTGATCCAGGTGCTTGTCGATGAGTGCGGCGCGGTCGATGGTGTGACCGGCCAGCCTTCGGCCACGGTCGATGGCCTGCCGCTGGCCGAGTACCTGGATGTGCTAGCGGCGATCGAGGAGCAGTGTACAAAAGAAAAAAGGGGATAAGTCGAATGGCATGAAGTTAAGCTCCAACTCGTTGGCTTCC
>JBBDNX010000485.1:0-3256 GCA_040877345.1 Pirellulales bacterium | reverse complement strand
GGCGCTTGTGCTGGCGACCGGCGTGGACCAGGAGGTCCGGGTTTCCCGCGACGAGATCGAAGAGATCCAGCCCAGCGCCATCTCGATCATGCCTTCCGGACTGGACCAGCAGCTCACGCCGCAGGATCTGGCGGATTTGATTGCCTTTCTCAAGGCGGCGCGGTGAGAGGTAGAGAGTGCTCTTGAAGGCGCTGGGGCGCATTCCCAGCCCGGTTGCTGGTTCCGCACGCGGAATAGCCCAGCAACGGTTTTCACGTGTGAACCGGGCTGCACTTTATCCGACCGGGCGGGCGCGGTATCTTGGAGTTGCGGGTCTACCTTGAAGTTCGATGGTCACCATGGACGGCGGCTTTGTTTTGCCAGCCGTCAACCCCACAGAAACAGCGAGTGGCATGAACTCGGTTAAGATCGTCTATTGGGAAGAAGACGGCGGGTGGTTGGGCTACGTTCAGGACTACCCTGACTACTGGACACAAGGTCAGTCGTTGGACGAGTTGCACGAGCACCTTAAGGATCTATACCAGGAACTCACCAGCGGGACGATTCCCGGGGTGCGCAAGGTCGACGATCTGATGCTCTCATGAAGCGAGTTGACCTGATCAAGATGCTTGAGGGCTTCGGCTGCGTCTTGATCCGGCACGGTGCCAAACACGATTGGTATCGTAACCCGACCACGGGTGTTTCTCAGCCGGTGCCACGTCACCGGGATATCAAAGAGCATTTGGCGCGGCACATCATTCGCCTGCTCAGCAACACGCAGCCGTGAGCACAATCGACGGCTATCGTCGAAGCGCCCGCCCCTGAAGCATCTTTCTCCATACCACGCCGACCACGCGCCGCCACGAACATCCCCGCACCGGCAAGCCGTTGGTTCTGCCGGCACCTCGGCATACAATAAGATTCTTCGGACCAACAACGACTCATTCTTGGATGCCTCAAGCCTCTTATGGGCCAACAATACATCTATCAGATTGCCGAGCTGACCAAGAAATATGGCCAGCGCGAGGTGCTCAAGAACATCTGGCTGGCCTTTTACCCGGGCGCCAAGATCGGCGTGCTGGGGCGAAACGGCTCGGGCAAGAGCACGCTGCTGCGGATCATGGCCGGCCAGGACCGCGACTTCGACGGCGAAGCCAGGCTGAGCGACGGCTTTACGGTGGGCTATGTGCCGCAGGAGCCGGTCCTCACGCCGGACAAGGACGTCGCCGGCAACGTCGAAGAGGCGGTGCAGCCGACGCGCGACCTGCTGCGGCGCTACGACGAGATCAACCAGCGGTTCGCCGAGCCGATGGACGAGGCGGCCATGGAAAAGCTGCTGGCCGAGCAGGCCCGCGTGCAGGACCAGATCGAGGCCAGCAACGCCTGGGAACTGGACCGCCGGATCGAGATCGCCATGGATGCGATGCAGTTGCCGCCCGGCGACGCCGACGTGGGCCGGCTGTCCGGCGGCGAGCGGCGGCGGGTGGCGCTGTGCAAGATGCTGCTCAGGAAGCCGGACCTGCTGCTGTTGGACGAGCCGACCAACCACCTCGACGCCGAAAGCGTGGCCTGGCTCGAACGGCACCTGGCGCAGTACCAGGGGACCGTGGTGGCCGTGACCCACGACCGCTACTTCCTGGATAACGTGGCCGGCTGGATCCTGGAATTGGACCGCGGCCGCGGGATTCCCTGGGAGGGGAATTACTCGAGCTGGCTGGAACAGAAGCAGCAGCGCCTGGCCACGGAGGAAAAAGCGGCCTCGGCCCGGCAGAAAACGCTCCAGCGCGAGCTGGAGTGGATCCGCATGGCGCCTCGTGCCCGGCAGGCCAAGAGCAAGGCGCGCATCAAGGCCTACGAGAAGATGTCGTCCGAGCGGTTCGAAGACCGGCAGGACGAGTTCGAGATCCAGATTCCACCCGGAAAGCACCTGGGCGACCTGGTGGTCGAAGCCAACGGCGTCAGCAAGGCCTACGGCGAACAAGTGCTCATCGAAAACCTCAGTTTCCGGCTGCCGCCGGGAGGCATCGTGGGGGTGATCGGTCCCAACGGCGCGGGCAAGACCACGCTGTTCCGGATGCTGGTCGGCCAGGAGCAGCCCGATTCGGGCGAGCTGCGCGTGGGACCGACGGTGGAGCTGGGTTACGTCGACCAGAACCGCGACGCGCTGGACCCGGACAAGACGGTCTTCGAGGAGATCTCAGGCGGCTACGACAATTTCGACATGGGCGGGCGGCGGATTCCGTCGCGGGCCTACGTGGCGCGGTTCAACTTCCAGGGGAGCGACCAGCAGAAGATGGTGGGCACGCTGTCGGGGGGCGAACGCAACCGGGTGCACCTGGCCAAGCTGCTGCGGAAGGGTTCGAACCTGCTGTTGTTGGACGAGCCGACCAACGACCTGGACGTCGACACCTTGCGGGCGCTGGAAGAGGCGATCCTCAATTTCGCGGGCTGCGTGGTGGTGATCTCGCACGACCGCTGGTTTCTGGACCGCATCGCCACGCACATCCTGTCGTTCGAAGGCGACGGCTACGTCCACTGGTGCGAGGGGAACTTCCAGACGTACGAGGACCAGCGCCGCGAGCGGCTGGGCATCGACGCGGATGAACCCCCCCGCTTCCGCTACAAGAAGCTGCAGCACTAACGCGTTGCCCCCGCCAGCCGCTGGCCGCCCCGGGCACGCGTCGTCCTTCCGCCATATAGCGAGTCGACTTCCGCCAGGTGCTCAAGCAGGATCCGCCGCACCTCCAAGACAGTGAGCGGGTGCCTGTGGACCGTGCTGTGGTGAGCGTTCACGGTAATCTCCGAGGCGACGGAGTCCAGGTGGGCGCTCTCGTAGGTCACCAAGCCGTCGCTGCCGGCCGCCAGCGAGCCGAGCCATCCCTCGTTGGGCAGCACGCCCACGATGTTGTGATACGCCACCCAGTCGGGGTGCGGCGCCTCCAGCAGCACCGGCAGAATGGGCGAATCGGGCGCCAGCGAATCGACGCTGGTCTTGACCTGGATGATCGTATCGTCCCGAAACACCCCGGGGTTGTCGCGGTACAATTGCTCGCGGATCATCAAGGGCATGCGGGGCAGGCTGATGAGTTTCTGGGCCAGCCAGCGCGCGGGTCGGTTGGCCAAATTGCTGCCCCGGTGCGGGGTGCCGATCGTAACCACCCGCCGGATTCCCGGATCGGGTTCGAAGAAGAACGTTCGAGCCAGCCGCTGGCGTGCTTCCGGCGACGCCTTGACCACCTGGAACGGTTGATCGCTGACGATGTTCCAGAAATCGTTG
>JBBDNX010000484.1:0-3258 GCA_040877345.1 Pirellulales bacterium | reverse complement strand
CGATCGCCAGGTCGTAGCGGCAACGCCGCAGCTCCCAGCCCCACCACAACGCCGATGCCAGCCAGGCATGACGGCGCAGGCCGCGAGCAAAGCGGTTGATGCGTGAGACGTGGATCCGATCGATCTCGGGGCAGGCGGCGAAGACCTCGCGGTTCCACTGGGCCGCCAGCACGTCGATGCGCGCGCCGGGGAACCGCGCCTTGAGGGCGGGGAGCACGGCGGCAGTGATCAAGGCGTCGCCGATATGATCGAGCTGCACCAGCAGGATGGACTCGACGTGGCCGGCGCGTTCGGCCGCAGGCGTGCCGGAGTGCATGAGACGGGCCACGAGCCTGGCGGCCAGCCAGCCTAGCCAATCGACCACCGCAAACAGGATGTGCCAGCGGAGCCGCACGTAGCGGTAGCGGCCCAGGGCCCGCCGCTGCGCGGGCGAGCTGTGCCGCCCACTGCCGGCGCTGTTGAACGACTTTTTCATGTTCATGCTCATGCGACGGCCCGGCTGCAGGGAGAGTGCTGCACCAGGTTCGAGTAAGTGGTGTTCAAATAAGCGGCATTCAAATAAGCGGCCCGCGTGGCCAGGGCGGCCGCGGTCCAGGAATAGTTTTGCCGAACTAGCTCGGCCAGCGCGTCGCTGCGGCCGCGGCGCAGGGCGGCCAGCGTCTCGCGGCGAATGGCGGGCAAGTCGTCGGGCGTCACGTAGCCCGCGTGCCGGCCGAAATACTCGCGGGCACAGCCGCCCGCGGGCAGCACCAGCGGCACGCCCGACATGCCGGCCTCCAGCGCGACGAGGCCCGGAGTTTCGAACCAGCTTGCCAGCACCAGGCAGCCGCAGGCCGCGTAAGCACTGGCCAAGAGCGGCCCGTCGCGCTCGACGCGGTCGATGAACTTGACGCGCGGTCCGGCGGCCTGCCGGCAGCAGGCCAGGTAGGCCTCGTGCCCCGGCACGACGCTGCCCAGGACGACCACCGGCAGGCTCAGCCCCGCCACGGCGCGCAAGAAGCCGAGCTGGTTTTTGCGGGGCTCGATGCGGCCGGCGTAGAGCACAAAGCCGCGGCCGCCGACCAGCGTGGCGAACGGCTTTGGATCGCCGCGGGCGAAGCGGGGCTCGGCACCGTTGGGGACGACGCGGATTCGCCGGGGCGAAACGCCGAAGTAACGGATGAGCTGGCGGGCTTCGGCCTTCGAGTTGGGCAGAACGAGATCGGCCGCCTGGTACAAGGCCCGCCGCCAGGAAGGGAGCCTGGGCGCGGCGGCCCGCGCGAGGAACTTGCCGCAGGACCACAAGCGGCCGGCGAGCGGCCAGGGCTCGCGCCAGCAGGAGGCCAGGTCGAACCAGGCGACGCTCGACAGCACGACCGGCATGCCGCGGCGATGGGCGGCCTCGACCAGGTCGAGGTGCTCCGGCTCGCTGCCGACCAGGTGCAGGCAGTCGGCCTGGAGCGGTTCTTCCCACGGCCGCCACGGGCGGGCCTCGACACCGAGCCCGGTCAGCGCCCGCGCGAGGGCCTGCAACTGCGTCTCCGCGCCGCCCGGCGCGGCCAGCGCCGTGAGCTTGCCCGCCAGCAGGACCCGCAGGTTCGTGTTCGTAGTGACCCCATTTATGGGGTCGGTAGCGTAGCCCTCTCGCTCCGCGTGAGGTAGCTCGTTCGCAGTGACCCCATTTATGGGGTCCGCCTTACTCGTCTTCACGTGATTCATCCTCTCCGATCGGATGCTTTACAGACCCGATGAATCGGGTCACTACGAACTACTCAGCCGCCGCAAGGTGCGCTTGGCCCAGCCGCGCCAGGTACGGGTGGATATCTCGCCGGCCGGGGTCACGCGCTCCCAGTCGAGACGGCGGCGCAGGCCGGCCCGCAGGCCGGCGGGCTGCTCCACGGACACGGTTTCCAACACCGGCGGCGCCGGCCGACACTGAAATGCGGCTGCCTGCGGCGACCAGTTCTGCGCGTCGCCGTCGATTGGCATCGTGGCCACCTGCTGGCCGCGCCAGAGCTCGACGCCGAAACGAAAGCTGCCGGGCAGCCCCGCGGCCATGATCCTCAGATCGCCGTTGTGCCAGAACACTTGCAGTTGCACGCGGGACCGGGCCCGCCACCAGGCCTCGAAGCCGGCCAGGGTGGTCATCCACACGCCGGCCATACGCGCCACAGTGCTCAACAAATCTCGCAAGACGTCGGGGTGCCGGCCGAGGCGGCCGTCGGGATGGCCGTAGAGAAAGATCGGCTCGCCGGCCTGGCGCTTGGCCTCGGCCACGCGGCAGAAATGGTCGCGGACCAGCACGGCCGCGGCGGCGTCGCTGACCCGGCCGCGGCTCTGGCGGGCCGCGTCGAGGGCGATGCCGAGGCAGATGGGGTGGATCGGTATTTGCAGCACGTCGGGCTCGCCGGCAAAGAAGGGGAGGTCGTCGTAGGCCAGGCCGAACTCCGAGCTGTGCGAAACGCCCAACTGGGCCAGCGCCTCCAGCAGGCCGCGGTTGAAGCGGCCGTGGGGCGCGGCGAAGCCGGCCGGCTGGAGGCCCGCGGCGGCGAGGGCCTGGATGCCGCGGCCGATGTTGCGGTAGTTGTCGGCCTGGTCGAGGTACGTGTGATGAAAGAAGCCGTGCGAGCCGACGTGGCGGCCGCGCAACTGGGCCATGGCCCGCGGGTGGCCGGCGTGCGTCGATGCACACACGTAGTGGCTGACGGCGCCGTCGTGCCCGGCCAGGGCCGAGAGCGTGGCGTCGAAATCGTGCTCGACGTACTCATCGTGGTCGATGCGGAAGTTGAAGGCGCTCTGGTACGGGAAGGGAAAGGCGGAGAGCTTGAGCCAAACGCCTCCGGCGGCCTCCAGCTCGGCCCGCAGTGCGGCCATCAGCCGTTGCCGCATGGCCCGCTGGTCGACGCGCGAGACATCTTCCTGGACAATCAGCTCGCCGAGCCGCCAGCCGAGGCGGGCTGAAGGAGGAAGGAGGAAGGAGGAAGGAGGAATCGCTTGCGCCGAAGGGTGGGCTTCCAGCCCAGACAGAAGGGAGGGGACGTCGATCGGCACCTGTCTGTCGGCAAGTACCGGCGTGTGCCCGGAGCGCGAGTCGTAGAGCACGAAGCGGCCGGCGGGCGGCCCGGGAGCATAGCTCGCGCAAGGAATCCCCTCCTGGTCGAGCGCGCGGCGGAACGTTGATCCCACACGGTCCAGAACCAGCGGCAACAGCGGCAGCGGGGGCGATGAGGCGGTGGGGCGATGAGGCGATGAGACGTTCATGGGCAGAGGGGAAGAGTG
>JBBDNX010000483.1:0-3264 GCA_040877345.1 Pirellulales bacterium | reverse complement strand
GGGAACGCGACTTGTTGGTGGGCCGCTTCAACGAAGATGTTTCCGAAGACTTCACGCCGGAACCGCTCAAGCGGAGCCGGATGGCGCTGGTATCGAGTTACCACGCGGCCGTGTTCGCGATGCAACTTGCCAAGCCGCTGCTGGCGATCGACCACGACCACTACGTAAACCGGCTGATGTGCGACGCCGGGCTGGAGGATTGTCTGCTGGCCCCCGCCGATCACGATCTGTTGCCCCAAAAGATCCGGTACGTGCTCTCGGAACGGTCTGGTGTTCGCCAACGCATCGGCGACTACGCCCAGCGCCAGCGCAAGCAGGCGGCCCGGCTCGTCGCCGCGGTCCGCGAGCACCTCAATTCCAGCTCCCCGCAGGCGAAACAGAACCGGAAGCTGGACTGAGATGATGCTCCCAGCGCTTTACCCGCTGCGTTTTCAGCCGATCCTCCGCCGGTACTTGTGGGGAGGCCGCCGGCTCGGCAGCATGCTCGGCAAGCCGCTGGGACCCCAGGACGACTATGCCGAAAGCTGGGAAGTCTGCGACCACCGCGCCGACCAAAGCCTGGTAACCGCCGGCGCCTTGCAGGGAGCGGCGCTTTGCGAGCTGGTGCAGGGGCGCCCGGTGGAGCTGCTGGGCCGGCACGCCCCCCAGCCGCGCTTCCCGCTGTTGTTCAAGTTTCTCGACGCCGAGCAAACGCTCTCGGTGCAGGTGCACCCCGACGACGAGCTGGCAGCCCGCGAACAGCCGCCGGACCTAGGCAAGACCGAGGCCTGGGTGGTGCTGGCTGCGCGGCCGGGCAGCCTGATCTACGCAGGGCTGAAGCGGGGCTTCGATCGGCGGGCGCTGGAGCGGGAGCTGGCCCGTGGGACGTGCGAGCTGTGCCTGCACCGCTTCGAAGCCCGCCCCGGCGACTGCGTGTTTCTTCCCGCCGGCCTGGTCCACGCCATCGGCGCAGGGCTGGTGATCGCGGAGATCCAGCAAGCCAGCGACACCACCTACCGCTTGTTCGATTGGAACCGCGTGGGGGCCGATGGCCGGCCGCGCCCCTTGCACGTCGAGAAGGCGCTGGAGGCAATCGACTTCGAGCACGGCCCGGCCGTCCCTCGGCAGCCGCAACCGACCGAGCGGGCCCATGCCGAGCGGCTGGCCGAGTGCGACAAGTTCGTGCTGGACCGCTGGAGCTTCCATACTCCCCAGTCGGCCGGCGGCGACGACCGCTGCCACATCATCGCCGTACTCTCCGGGCGGATACGGATCGAGGGAGATCCGCACGTCGAGCCACTGCCGGCCGGCGGAACCTGTTTGCTGCCGGCCGCCCTCGGCGCCGTGCCGATCGTGCCGCTGGAGCCCACGCTGCTTCTGGACATGTATCTGCCGTGAGGGAAAGGCAGAGGGCAGAAGGCAGAGGGCAGAAGTCGGAGGTTCCGCCTGCGGCGGACTTGCAGCATGGTTCCGCCCGCTGCGGTCTTGCAGCCCAGTTCCGCCTGCGGCTCTTCATTCCGCGGAAGAATCGAGATTTCTTTTTAGAAAGTCGGCGGCAAAGGCGTCTAATAGGTTAGGCCAGCGCGTCGGCTGCGGAAACCAGACCGGTGGAGCGCCACCTTGTGCGACAACGCGGCACTGGATCGGCTGGTGCTCGAACACCTGAGCGGTGCTCTGCGCTTCGCCACGCGCCTCACCGGTGACGCCGACGCGGCCGAGGAGGTGGTGCAAGAAGCCTTGGTGAAAGTAGCCGGCGGATGGGCCGCCTTCCGAGGGGAAGCGGCCTTTCGCACCTGGCTGTTTCGAATCGTACTGAACGTATTCCGGGACCGGCGCAGGCCGCCAACGGTAGAACCGCTGGCCGACGACTTGGGCGACTCCCGTGCGATCGATCCCGCATCGGCGGCCATGGCCGGCGAGTTGGGCACGTTGATCGCGCGTCACGTGTCGTCGCTGCCGGCCAGGCAGCGCGAGGTCCTGGTGCTGGTAGCGTACGAGGGATTCTCGACCAGCGAAGTCGCCGCGGCGGTGGGAATCAGCGAAGCAAACGTCCATTCCACGCTGCCCGCAGCCGGCTCAAACGGCAACTGGCGGCCTATTTGGCGGAGAGATAGTGCCATGCCGACCGAACCGACGCACAACACAGCCGACGACGACGAGCTGCTCGACGGACTGCTCGCAGAGGCGCAGTGGCCGGAAGCGTCGAGCGAGCGTCTCCTTCGCCTCGAGCGGCACTGGAAGGCGCTGCCGCGCCCGGCGTTGCCGCCTGCCGAAGCCGTTGGTATCATGAGCGATGCTGCCCCGCCCGGCCCGCCTCCCGTCACGATCCCCGGTGTCATGCTAAAGAAGCGCGACGACGACCTGTTCCAGGACACCACGATGACCTTCGGGGAGCACCTCGAAGAGTTGCGCGGGTCGCTGATGAAGGCGCTGGTTTGCCTGGTGGTCGGCACGGGCCTCGGCCTCACTGTGGGCAGCTCCGTGGTTGACCTGATCACGGCGCCGCTGAAGGCCGCTCTGGCCACTTATTACAAGTCGGAGTCGGTCGAAGACTACGAGAAATGGGCGGCCCAGCGGGCCAAGGACCGCCTGGCGGTGCCCTATACGGTCGACGAAATCCAGCACCTGGTGGACGATCAGGGGCAAGTGTTCGAGATCCGCTACATGCACCCCAAGCAGGTGTCGCACGGCCTGGGAGCCGATGCCGAGGCAGCATCTTCCGGGAAGGGCCAGCGCGCGGTACCCAATTCCACCGGGGGCAATGACGCGTCAGAAGCAACGAGGCTGGAGGCGTCGGACCTGGTGCCGATCTTATTGTGGCAGCCGGTGGAGAACGATGCGCGGATCAACCCCACGACGCTCAGCGCGCAGGAAGCCTTCGCCATCTGGTTCAAGGCCTCGCTGGTGGTGGGGGTGATTATTTCGAGCCCGCTGGTGTTCTACTTCATCTGGTCGTTCGTGGCGGCGGGCCTGTATCCGCACGAAAAGAAATACGTGTATACGTTTCTGCCCTTCAGCCTGGGGCTGTTTCTGGCCGGCGCGGCGCTGTCCTATTTGTTCGTGTTCCAGCCGGTGCTGGACTTTCTGCTGAAGTTCAATCAGCAACTGGACCTGGACCCGGACCCGCGGATCACCGAATGGTTGAGCTTTGTGCTGTTTTTGCCGCTGGGGTTTGGAATCAGCTTTCAATTGCCGCTGGTGATGCTGTTTCTGGAACGGCTGGGCATCTTCAACGTGCGGTCGTACATGGAGAAGTGGCGGATCGCCGTGCTGGTGATCTTCGTG
>JBBDNX010000482.1:0-18011 GCA_040877345.1 Pirellulales bacterium | reverse complement strand
TGCTGGCCCGACCCGACGATGAAGTCGATCTGCGCGGGCCGCTTGTGGGCCTGGGGCTGATATGGGTCTTGAACAGCCCCGATCTCGATTGGACCGCCTGGCTGTACGACCGCTCGATCGCGGCTCCCTGGGCCGCCTTGACGGTGCGGGCCTTTCCGCCCGCGCTGTTGGTGGTCTGGCAGGCGTTGGCGAGCGTGCCGGACGACCAGGTCGATAGCGCGGCGCTCGAGGGGGCCGGGCCCATGGGCATCGTGCGGCGGGTGGTCTTGCCGCAGCGGCTGGCCGCCTTGGGGGTCGCCTGGTTGATTGCGCTGGCCGTCGCCCTGGGCGAATTGGGAGCCAGCATTCTTGTCGTGCCGCCGGGCGTGGTGACGCTGTCGATCGAGGTGTTCAACTTGCTGCACGGGGGTTACGAGGACGAGGTTGCGGGAATTTGCCTGGCCGTCTTCGCAGGCTGCCAGCTCATGGCTTGTATCGTGGTATTTCTGGCGGTCAGGGCGGCGAACAGGCGGGGCGAAGGGTTTAGCGGTTGACTGCGTGTTGGGCGATCCATAGACTCCGCCGCCTTCGGCGGCGCGGATTTATCTCGACGGGCGCCAGCGGTCTGCTAGGGTAGAAGGAGAGGCAGCTTTTTTCCGCGCGGGCGGAACCTGGCTGTTCGAGACAAGATCGTTTTCGCGACGAGGCAGGCGTGCGGCTGGCCCGCGAACGGTAATCTGGTGAAGCACACGCTGTTCATCCTGTCGACGCTCGTTCCGCCGATGCTGGCCGCAGTGTTGTTGGCCGCAGTGTTGTTGGCCGCGGTGTTGTTGGCCGCGGTGACGCCGGCCGGCGCGGTGGAGCGGGTGATTCTGCGCCGCGACGGCCGGGAGCAGGAGATCACCGGCCAATTGCTGGTGACGGCCCAGGACAAGGGGATGCTGATCCTGGCTCCGGATGCCACGTTGTGGACGGTCGAGCCGGCCGAATTGATCAAGCACGAATCGGTGGAGGCCCCCTTTCAGCCGCTGAGCACGGGGGAGATGGCCAAGCGTTTGCTGGCGGAACTGCCGGCGGGATTTGAGGTGCACACCACGCAGCGCTACCTGATCTGCCATAACACGTCGCGGGCGTACGCCCAATGGTGCGGGGCGCTGTTCGAACGGTTGTACTTTGCCTTCAGCAATTACTGGAGGCGTAAAGGCTTCGACATCTCGGAGCCGCAATTTCCCCTGGTGGCGGTGGTGTTCGCCGATCGCCAGTCGTATGCCGATTATGCCCGCGGCGAGCTGGGCGAATCGACCGACGCGATCATCGGCTACTACAGCCTGCGCTCGAACCGGATGACGATGTACGATCTGACGGGCATCGCGTCGCTGCGGCGGCCGGGGGACCGGCGATCATCGGCTGCGCAGATCAATGCGATGTTGGCCCGCCCCGAGGCGGAACGGACCGTGGCCACGATCATCCATGAAGCGACGCACCAGATCGCCTTCAATTGCGGACTGCAGACCCGCTACGCCGACATTCCCTTGTGGGTCAGCGAGGGGATCGCGGTCTTTTTCGAAACGCCCGACCTGAGCAGCTCGAAGGGCTGGCGGACCGTCGGCGCGGTGAACCGTGTGCGCCTGGCCGCGTTTCGCGATTATCTGCGGCGGCGGCCGGCCGACTCGCTGGCCACGCTGATCGCCGACGACAAGCGGCTGCGCGACGCGCGCCAAGCCAACGACGCCTATGCCGAGGCCTGGGCGCTGAACTATTTTCTGCTCCGCCAGCGCTCCCGGGAGTACGTGGCCTACCTGACGGTGCTGTCCGCAAAGCGGCAACTCGTCTGGGACGATCCGGCGGCGCGGATGGCCGAGTTCAGGCGGGCCTTTGGCCAGGACCTGGAACGTCTGGACCAGGACTTCTTGCGGCACATGAGCGGGGTGCGGTGAGCCGGCGCGGAACGGTCCGAAACATCCCGCTAGGCCGGCTTCGGCTTTCGTTTGCGTCAGATTGACGTAGCTTCAAGGCGGGATATACTGAACTAATGTACCTTAAACGTCGTTGTCGGTCATGCGCGGTGACGATGCTGCCGAGTGAAGAGGGTACCGGCCCATGCCCAGAAACGCAGAAATCAAGAGCCTGTACTATATCACCCACTCGGAGAATATCCCGTCCATCGTCCAGCGTGGCATCCTGTCGCACAGACAAGTTGAAGACCAGCATGTCCCGTTCACTCCGATCTACGATGCCGGGATCGTCAGGAGTCGCGGGATTAAGCCGACGCCGGAGCGTGCAAGCCTGTGGGAATATGCGAACCTGTATTTCCAAGCTCGCAACCCCATGATGTATCGGGTGGTTCACGAGAAGGCTAGCGCGGACCTGGCCGTCGTCGGCGTGAAACCAGACGCTTTGCGCCTGCCCAATGTACTGATTACGGATGGGAATGCCGCCAATAACCCCACGCGTTTCTTCAAAGTGCCGGAGGGACTAAAGGTCATCGAAGAGCAGTGGCAAACGATTCAAGCCGCCTACTGGAACGACCAGGACGGCTCGAAACGCAAAATCATGGCCGAGTGCCTTGTGCCGGATCGCATCGCACCCGACCTTATTCACACCGTTTACGTCGCCGATCATGAGGCGAAGAGTCGGGTCGAGGGGTTGCTCCGCTCAGCCGTCCCTCCCGTCCTCCCAGAACCGAACATGTTTTTCAAGCCGTCTTTTCTGGCTAGAGTCGGTCAGAACATTCGCTTGGTCCAAGGGGATATGTTCTTTTCCGGGATGCAGACGCTTACCGTCAGCGTCAACCTGCAAGGCATCATGGGGAAGGGCCTGGCCTCTCGAGCCAAGTACCAATTCCCCGACGTATATGTTTTCTATCAGGACGCGTGTCGGTCGAAGCGGATTACTGCCGTCAAGCCGTGCCTTTACAAGCGGGAGGCATCGTTGGATGAGGACTTGGCCGACCTGACGACCCCGCTCAACACGCCCAACGCCGTCAAGTGGTTTCTGCTGTTCGCTACGAAGCGAAGGTGGCGAGAGAACTCGCGGCTGGACGACATTGAAGGCGGGCTGGCCTGGCTCCGCGATCACTTCCAAGCCGAGGGAGTGCAGTCGATTGCCCTCCCTGCGCTGGGGTGCGGTTTAGGTGGTCTGGATTGGGGTGACGTGGGCCCGCTGATGTGCAAATACCTGCACGGCATCGGGATCGACGTGGCAATCTACCTGCCGCGTGAACGGGCGATAGACCGAAAGCTCCTTTCCGATGAATACCTATTGAGAAGTGCGGTCTCACCGTAGTCGAAAGCTCTATCAGGCGATGATCTCACGGATCGGCCGGCCGCGGTCGATCTCGAGCCTTTTGCGGCCGGGCACTTCGAGACTCAAGGGGTCGAGCCCCATCTGCTCGAGCACCGTGGCGTGGACGTCGGTCACGTAATGAGGGCTGTCGGATGCGTAGAATCCCAGCTCGTCGGTCGCTCCGTGCGTCACGCCGCCCTTGATCCCGCCGCCGGCCAGCCAGGCGCAAAAACCCTGGGGATGGTGATCGCGGCCCGTCTCCTGCGCCGCCGGCGTGCGGCCGAACTCGGTTCCCCAGACCACCAGCGTGTCGGCCAGCATTCCCCGCCGCTTCAGATCCTTGAGCAGCCCGGCGATGGGCCGGTCGACCTGCGCGGACAGGCTGGTGTGGTTGTCCTTGATGTTCGAGTGGGCGTCCCAGGCGCCGCCACCACCGCCGCCGTGAAAGATTTGCACGAAGCGCACGCCCCGCTCGACAAGCCGCCGGGCCGCCAGGCAAAGCTGGCCGAAGGGCTGCGTGGCCGGTTGATCGAGCCCGTACAGCCGCTGGCTATCGGCCGTCTCGCGTGCCAGGTCGAGCGTCTCGGGCACCGCGGCCTGCATGCCGAAGGCCAGCTCGTACGATTTGATGCGGGCCCGCAAGTCGGCGTCGTCGGGATAGTCGATGCCGGCCAGCGTATTGAGCTTGCCCAACAGGCTGAACTCGGCCGCCTGCTCTTCGGGCAACATGGTTCCGCCCGCGGGCGTGACAAAGGGGAGCGGATTGTCGCCGCCCACGTTCAACCGCACGCCGGCGTGCTCGGGCCCCAGGTACCCTGCGCCGTGGGTCCACTCGCCGCCGCAGCAATCGCCGGTCGGCACGCCCAGCACTACATACTCGGGCAGGTTCTGGTTCATTGTGCCCAGGCCGTAACTGACCCAGGAGCCGATCGTGGGAAACGAGCCCTCGCGTGGATGCCGGCCGGTGTGCCAGGTCAACTGCGTGCCATGGTCGTTGTGTATCGTCCAGAGCGAGCGGACCACCGCCAGGTCGTCGGCGCAGGAGCCGACCTCGCTGAACCAGTCGCCGACCTCCAGGCCGCACTCGCCGTATTTGCGGTAAGGCGTCTGCAGCGGCATCAACAGCTTGCGCTGGTAGTGTCCCGGATTGACGCCGACCAGGTTTTTGTTGATTTTTTCGGGATCGAGGAAGTGCTTGTAGGGGGTATCATCGATCGACTTGCCGGCGTGGACGTTCAATTCCGGCTTGGGGTCGAACGACTCCAGATGGCTGACGCCGCCGCAGAGAAAAATCCAGATGACGCTCTTGGCTTTCGGCGGCAGGTGCGGTCCTGACTCCGGTCCGGCGCCGACGTGCCCGGCCCGGGCCACGCCGTCTTGGAAGAGCATCGCCCCCAGCGCCAGGCCTGTGAAGCCCATGCCCGTGTCGACCAGAAACGACCGCCGGGTCACACCGGCACAAGCACCTGGACGTCGAGGACCATCGTTCATCAGAATCGCTCCCGAGCTCTATCGCGCAACAACGTCACTCGCCTGCCCACGCCGGTCTTCATCTTACCGCCCGGGGGCCGGAGGCGGAAGCACCGCGGCGCCAGGGCGGCCCTTCTGGCGGGCCTCGCAGGTTGATAGCCCACGAGGCCAGCATGTAGTAGACCGGGAACACCAGGGAGATCCACAGCAGCCGCTCGGCCGGCTCGTCCAGGAGGCCGGACGTCGAGCTCACCAGGCGGTAGAGGATGCACACGACCAGCAAGGCCCAGGCGGCGGCCGCCAGCGCGGTGAGCCGATTCAGGAGTCCCGGCTGGCTGGGATACAAATAGCGCAGCGGAATAAACGTCAACAGAGCCAGCGACAGCAGCACGACCAGCGAGATCCAGGCGGCGGGCCGGCCGAAGTGCAAATAAAAGGCGACGACGTTCCAGTACGACGGAAAGCCCAGAAAGAACCCGTCGTCGGTCTTTGCCGAAGTCTGGCAGAAGCCGTAGGCGCTGGCCAGCAACGGCACCAGCAGCCAGCCCGACAGATGCGCCGGCAGCACGCCGGCCCGCCAAACGAGCAAGAGCGGCAAGGCCGTGTAGTTGAGGAAATCGACGATGTCGTCCAGGCGGCTGCCATCGAAGCCGGGCAGCACTTGCTTGACGCGTGCCCGGCGGGCCAGCATGCCGTCGGTGCCGTCGATGAGCGTGGCCAGCACCATCAAGACAAACGCCCAGGCGAAATCGGCGGGCCCACCTCGGGCAATCAGTACCGCAATGGCCGCCGCCGCCACCAGCCCCAGCGCGGTGTAGAGGTGGACGCACCAGGCGAGCAGGCGAGCCATGTCGTTGCTGGTTGCTAGTTGCTGGTAGCTGGTTTAGGAGCGGAGCTTCGGCGCCGGATTCTGATCTAGCAACTAGTTAACGAATCGTCACGAAATCGTTGTGGTTCAACAGCACGTGGACCAGGTTCTCGCGGGCCCGCAGCGCCGGGTCGCTGGAAGGTTTTTGCTCGTCGGGCTTGTCACCGGCGGTCACCAGCCGCTCGCCGGCCGAGGCCAGCAGCCGCGGCTGCTCGTCGAGGAACGCGAGGCAGGTCCGATGCTCCTCGGCCGTGGGCGCTCGCGAGAGCACCTGCTCGAAAGCGGCCGTGATGAAAGCAGGCGCATCCTGGCACTCGCCGTGCAGGCGGCGGGCCAGCAGGCGCGCCTGCACCAGGGTCAGCTCGCTGTTGGCCAGGGCCAAGGCCTGCTGAGGGATGATGCTCTCCTTGCGCTCGTAGCACTCCGTGACCGCGGCGCAATCGAACATCTTCAGGAACTCCATCTGCTTTTCCTGGGCATGGCGGAAGTAGATGCTCCGCCGCTTCACCGACAAGCCCAGCTCGTAATCGATGTCCGCGCCGCCCATGGCCAGGTCGATCTGGCCGGTCACGTACAGCACGGCGTCGCGGACCACCTCGGCCTCCATGCGGCGCGACGGCATTCGCCATAGCCAGCGGTTGTCGGGATCGATTGCCAGGCTCTCCGGCAGCGGCGTCGATGCCATGCGATAGGTGGCCGACGTGACAATCAACCGGTGCAGGTATTTCATCGACCAGGGATGCGCTGCCGGATCGGAGGGCTCCATGAACTCGGCCGCCAGCCAATCGAGCAAGGCCGGGTGCGAGGGCCCCTGCCCGTTCTGGCCGAAGTCGAAAACCGTGCGCACCAGCGGCCGGCCGAAATGCCGCAGCCAGATGTGATTCACGGCCACGCGGGCGGTCAACGGATTGCGGCGATCGACGATCCAGCGGGCCAAGGCGCTTCGGCGGCCCGTGCTGGCCGCTGGATGCACGGGTCCGAGCGGCGAGTACGATTCCGTGGTCTCGGCCCGGGCCGTGTCGGCAGCGTCGCGTTTCTGCCGCGCCTCGGCGAGCGCTTTTTCCGCGGCCTCGACCGCTTTGGCCGTCGCCTGGTCGTCCGGCTTGGCGGCCGACTTCGCCTGCGCGAGCTTTTGCTCGGCCTCCAGCACGTCGGCCTCGGCCTTGATGAATGCGGTCTCGCGCTCGGCCTTGGCGGCGGCGCGGGCCAGTTCGGCCGCATTCTCCGCGGGCGGGCTGGCATACTTGGCGTCGTCGGCGGCGATGCGGGCCTTCAGCCCAGCGAGGTTGGCCTCGGCGGCGGCCAGGTGCTTGCCGGCCAGCGCGGCGGCTAGTTGCTCCGGGCTGGGCTGCTGTTCGGGCGGTTGCTGGTCGGCTTGCTGCTCGGCGGCCGCTGGTTCTTGTCCGGATTGGGTTGCGGGAGGCATCGCACCCGGATCCGGGGAAGCCGCCTCAGACGGTGTAGCTGGTTCGGCGGGAGCTTCGGCCGGGACGGCTGGATTCTGGGCAGCGGCCGGATCGTCCGCAGGCTGCACGGCAGCCAGGGCCGCGGCGGCCTTACCGGCGGCCTCACGGGCTTTGGCCACTTCGTCCTCGGCGGCGGCGAGCATCTGGCCGCGCACCAGCGGCGTTGAACCGGGGTAGTAGGCGGCGGGTGGCAAGGGCACCGGCTCGATTTTGAACTCGAGGTCGCCGAGCAACTCCGGCACGCCAGGGGTTAACGGGTTGTCTTTGTCCGGATCGCGGTCGTCGCCGCGGAAGAACAAGTAAGTAGGCGCCGCGGGCTCTGCATCGAAGACTCGGGGCAGTCCGTCGACCGCCGTATCGCTCTGGCCGGGCACCCGGTCGAGCCGCACGTTATGCGGTTCGAACACGGCCCGCAGCCGGTAGTACTCATCCTGCGTGACCGGATCGTACATGTGATCGTGGCAGCGGGCGCAGCCCATGGTCAAGCCAAGAAAGGCCTGGGCCGTGTGCATCACGGTGTCTTGCATCCAGGTCTCGCGGCTGAGCATCTTGTAGTTGCGGGCCAGGTAACCGGTGGCCCGCAGCGCATCGGGGTCGGCCGGGTGCAGCTCGTCGGCGGCCAGCATGTCGGAGACCATCCGGTCGTAGCCGCGATCGCTGTTGAGCGACTCGACGATCCAATCCCGCCACCGCCAGATGTGCGGCTGGCTGTCGCGGATCTGCTTGCCGTCGGTCCAGCCGGCCCAATCGCTGTAGCGCCAGACGTCCATCCAGTGCCGTCCCCAGCGCTCGCCATAGTGCGGGCTGGCCAGCAGGCGCTCGACGGCCTTCTCATACGCATCGGGCGAGGCGTCGTTCAGAAAGGCGTGCAGCTCGTCGCGGGTCGGCGGCAAGCCGATCAGGTCGAGATACACGCGCCGCAGAAGCACCGCCGGCGATGCTTCGGGCCTCGGCTCGAGCGAGCGCGCCAGGTGCTCGGCAGCGATGAAGGCATCGATCGGGTTGTTGATCCACTCCTGGCGGCCGGCCTGGGGAACGGCGGGGCGCGACACGGTCTTGAACGGCTCCCAGCGGTAGTCGCCGGCGGCGAGTGCAAAACGGCGAACGACGTCGGCGGAGGCGGCCAGCTCATCGGCGGTGGGCGTCTTGGCGGCATTTCCGGGGGCTCCGCCCGCCAGGATCTCCACCTCATTCGGCACGCCGTCGCCATCGGCGTCTTCGGCGGCCACCAGCTTGAGGCGCGTGGGAATGTCCCAGTCGCGGTCCTGGGCGTCCAGCTCCTCGCCCAGCTCGCGCAACCGGTCGCCGAAGACGTTGTGCGGCGGGTACTCCGCGTCGAACGAAGCCGGGTCGTCGACTTGCTCCTTGGTCAGGTGGCAGGTGGTGCAGGCGAACAGCGCCTGAGGCAGGGAATCGGCGTAGTGGCGTTTCAGGCTCTGCTTGTGCGGCGGCCTGGCCCAAAGCGGACCGGCCGCCAGCAGCAACAGGACAATTGCGGATCCGAGCAGTCGGTATGGCATGAGCGGCCCAGCGCCTTGGTGGGTTGCGGCCGGAAGGCAGGTTCAAACACCCGTCAGGATACCCGCAACCGGCCGCCGCATCAACAACGGTGGATAGATCGGCGTCGGGCGCGGCCGGAGCGCCGGCCCGCCATGAGGGCGATCGCGTCGCGCGGGTGGCGTAGTCGAAGTCGCCTTGAATTACGGAAGACCTTTTGGTGCCGGTTCAACTCGATCGATCGTAACCTTCCTTTTGATGAGATCGACTTCGTAGAATGCACGCACGGGACCGTGGTCCAGGCACAGATGCGGAGGCGCCGCTGCGACACCCATGAGCGGATCCTTAGCCAACAGATCCTTTAGCTGACGCAATGCGTGCACGATAGCTGTCCGATCGGCGGGATCAGCAGCGGCCCAGAGGGCCGTGAGGTCGTAGTATGCGACCTGGCTGATTTGGACACGAAACCGCCGGCCGGGCATTAACCCTCCTGGCTGTTTCCCTCGGCCTCGAGTCGTGCAATGGCCTCATCCAAGTCCATCGTCTTCCCCCGTGCCTTTCGGCGCTGAGCGAGCTCCTCGATCAGCTTCGGCGTGGCCAACTGCATCCGGATCCGCCTCGGAACAAAATAGCCGATTAAATCACCCTTCGGATCGTGCAAGGCCATTTCCTCCTCGACTCGCTCAGTCAATTCACCGATCAGTCGAGCCGCAACCCGCTTCTTGTCCTCATACGAAAGGGATCCGATTGCGGCCATGATGGCGTCCAAAGAACGCACGGAGGGTTCGTGCTGCACATCGGCCATCCGTCATTCGCCTCCACAATAGATCGACGCGAGCCGGCCTTTGGGGCCCTATTGGCCGGTACCTGATTGCCATTGCCGCGGCTTCGTTGTCTTCTATTGTACGGCCGGGAGAGCGGCTGTGCTACTCGTTTTCAGCTTCGCGAGAGCCATCACGCCGGCGCCGCTTTGTCCCAGGCACCCGGCGGCTAACGCGGCGTAACGTTGAGCGTGGTCCCCTTCGACGCGGACCTCGAAATGGTCTACCTTCAGTTTGGGGTTGTCTGCGCCAGGTGCCGTCGGAAACGCTGAACCGCCAGGCGTGCCAGGGGCACGTTTACCATGCGCCGGCGAAACTTCGCGGCCGCTGTCCGTTGGATGAGCAAGTGCCCCTGGCCCTCGACGGGCGGGACATCGCCCATCTCCCGGTCCGCGATTTGTTGCCGTAGCGAAGCCCGCTGGGCTGGAGCATCCGAAATCTCTTCTTATCCCCCCGCCGCCTTGTCACCTTGTCGCCTTGTCGCCTTCTCCGTCCGCCGGCAGCCGTACCCGCACCTCGTCCCCCTCCACGCGGACTTCGAAATGGTCGACCTTCAATTTGGGGTTGTCGCGCCAGGTGCCGTCGCAGACGCTGAACCGCCAGGCATGCCAGGGGCAGGTCACTACCCCCTCGTGGACCTC
Organism: Pirellulales bacterium; assembly: GCA_040877345.1. Classification (GTDB taxonomy): domain Bacteria; phylum Planctomycetota; class Planctomycetia; order Pirellulales; family JAICIG01; genus JBBDNX01. The sequence goes on along the minus strand of JBBDNX010000482.1, from coordinate 7,984 downwards.
GCCGGCCCCCAGCGAGGCGCCCATGTGAGGGCAGGAGTCGTCGATGGCGAAGTACCGGCCATCCACGAAAAACACAGCCACCAGCCGCCCCCCGACGACAAATGTCGCCCCGCGACCCTCGGGAATCGAACCGGTCTTGGTCACCGTGACAAACTCAGACATGGGGAAGCGAGAAGGAGGAAGGAAGAAGCAGGAGAAGTTAGCCCAATTCTATAGCCGCCCTACGCCACGGCCAACCGGCCCTCAAGCTGAAATTGCACTCCAAATCCCTTGCCATGGCTGGGTCTCCTGCCCAGAATGGTCGCTTGGATGCGACCTGATTCAAGCTACGGCACACGGAGTGTGCCTGCTACTTGGGGGCACAGAGTGCGCCTGCTGCTCTTGCTGAGAGAGACTCCGCTGCGATGCGAACCAACCCGGTCAAGCAGATCCTCCGCTCTGGAAAACCTTCGTTCGGCACCTGGCTGTCGCTGGGCGACCTGTACGCCACCCGCGTGCTGGCCCGCAGCGGCTTCGATTGGCTCACGCTCGACATCGAGCACTCGGCCATCGACTGGTCGCAGGCGGCCATGATCTTCGGCTGCATCGCCGACGCCGGCGGCGTGCCGCTGGCCCGCGTGCCCAAGGGCAACCACGACTACATCAAGCGCGTGCTCGACGCCGGCGCCTGGGGCATCGTGGTGCCCATGGTCGATACGGTCGAGCAAGCCCAGATAGCCATCCGCGCCGCCAAGTATCCGCCCCAGGGCAACCGCAGCCTGGGGGGCGGCATGCACGCCATCAACTTCGACACCAACAGCGGCGAGTATTTCAAGAAGGCCAACGACGAGATACTTGTCGTGCTGCAGACCGAGAGTCCCACCGGCGTGGCCAACGCCGAGGCTATTTACTCGCTGCCGGGAGTCGACGCCATCTTCGTGGGTCCGGTCGACCTGCGGGCCCAGATGCGGGCGCCCGACGGCAAGGAGGCCACCGACGCCGAGTTCGAAGAAATGCTGGCCCGGGTTGTCGCCGCCGGCAAGAAGACCGGCACGCCCACCGGCATGCACACCATGGATGCCCAGGCCGCTCGGGCGCGCGCCGCGCAGGGCATGCAGTTCATCGCCATCGGCAGCGAGCTGCGCTTCATGACGCAAAAGGCCCAGGAAGTGCTCCGCGCCGTTCGCCCCGAGGTCGGCGACAAGGAGTTGGCCCGCTATTAACCGGCTGCCATGAGCGTTTACCTGCTCGCCACGCTCGATACCAAGGGGCACGAAGCCGCCTTTGTCCGCGACCTCTTGGCCGCCGCCGGTATCGAAACCCTGCTGGTCGATACCGGCTGCCTGGGCCAGCCGACGGTCACGCCCGATATCCCCCGCCAACTCGTCTTTGCCGCCGCCGGCGCTAACCTCGACGATCTGGCCGCACGGCGCGACCGCGGCCAGGCCGTGGCGGCCGCCGCCCAGGGCGCCGCCCGCCTGATCGCCGACCTGCACTCGCAAGGGAAGGTCTCCGGGGTGCTGGCCATCGGCGGCTCGGCCGGCACCACGATCGGCACGGCGGCCATGCGGGCCTTGCCGTTGGGCGTTGCGAAGCTGATGGTCAGCACGTTGGCCTCCGGCCAGGTGCGGCACTACGTCGCCGACAAAGACATCTGCATGCTCAACTCGGTGGTCGACATCCTGGGCCTCAACCGCATCAGCCGCGCGGTGCTTGGCACGGCCGCCCGGGCCATGGCGGGCATGGCCAGGCCGATCGGCGCCGGCGGCCCGGCCGACGACAAGCCGCTGGTGGCTGCCACGATGTTCGGGGTGACGACGCCCTGCGTCGAGCGGGCGCGCGAGGTGCTCGAACAAGCCGGCTACGAGGTGGTGGTGTTTCATGCCACCGGCAACGGCGGCCAGGCGATGGAATCGCTGATCCGCGACGGCTTTTTTGCCGGCGTGCTGGACATCACCACGACCGAGCTGGCCGACGAGCTGGTCGGTGGAGTCCTTTCCGCGGGGCCCGATCGGCTCACGGCGGCCGCCCGCAGCGGCCTGCCGCAGGTTGTTTCGGTGGGGGCGACCGACATGGTCAACTTCCATGCGCCCGAGACGGTGCCGCCGCGGTTTGCGGGCCGCACGTTTTATCAGCACAATCCGAACGTGACGCTGATGCGGACCACGGCCGAGGAAAACACACGGATCGGCGCCGAGATCGGCCGCAAACTGGCGGTTTGCACGGGGCCGGCCGCCATTGTTTTGCCTCGGCGGGGCGTGTCGGCCATCGACCGGGCCGGCCAGCCCTTCGACGATCCGGCGGCCCGCCGATTGCTCTTTGAGGCGATTCGCGAATCCGCAGGTCCGACTGAAATCATCGAGCTGGACCAGCACATCAACGACCCGCCGTTCGCCGAGGCGGCCGCCAAGAAGCTGCTGGCGTTGATGTCCACCGTGTCGAGTCGGCCGCTGACGGGCAATGCTCCATGACCAATGTCGCCACTCATTATCCCTCTGTCGTCGTCTCGCAACTGACCACCGTCCACTGACCACCGACCACTGTTGTTCCATGGCCTTATTCTCCCGGCACGATATCCTGGCGCGGCTTCGGGCCAAAGTGGCCTCGGGCAAACCGATTGTGGGAGGGGGCGCGGGCACCGGCCTCAGCGCCAAGCTGTCGGAGGCTGGCGGCATCGACCTGCTGGTGATCTACAATTCGGGCCGATTCCGGATGGCGGGGCGAGGCTCGCTGGCCGGCTTGTTGCCGTATGGCGACGCCAACGCGATCGTGATGGAGATGGCAGGTGAAGTGCTGCCGGTCGTTTCGCACACGCCGGTGCTGGCGGGTGTCTGCGGCACCGACCCGTTTCGCGTGATGAAGCTGTTTCTGGCCGAGGTCGACCGGGCCGGCTTCTCGGGCGTGCAGAACTTTCCGACCGTGGGGCTGTTCGACGGCGCGTTCCGCTCGAACCTGGAGGAGACCGGCATGGGCTTTGGCCTCGAGGTCGACATGATCCGCCTGGCCTCCCAGATGGGACTGTTGACGACGCCCTATGCCTTTAATCCTGACGAGGCGGCGGCCATGGCTGGCGCCGGGGCCGACATCCTGATCCCGCACGTGGGGCTGACCACCAAGGGCCTGATCGGGGCCGGCACCGCGCTGACGCTCGACGAGGCGGCCGCGCGGGTGCAGGCCATGCACGACGCCGCGCGGCGTGTGAACGGGGAGCTGCTCGTGCTGTGCCATGGAGGACCGATCGCCGAGCCGGGCGATGCACAGTACATCCTCGACCATACCGAGGGGATCGTGGGCTTCTATGGGGCCAGCAGCATGGAGCGTCTGCCCGTCGAGCCGGCGATCACGGGCCGGGTCCGCGAGTTCACAGAGTTAGTGCTTGGTGCTTAGTGCTTGGGACTCATAGCGAGCGGCGGATGATGGGGGCGAAAATCCTCATGGGCTGCAAAGCCAGGATCTTGGCGCGGGTGGCACCGGGATGATGAATCCGCTGCGGTCCGGCCCGGCCATCGGGGCGGATGTAGTGGGCGTGGCCCATGTTCTCGGCGATGGAGGCGGTCAGTAACCCTACGAAGTCCGGGTCGTAAACGACCACGGCCAGCTCGGTGTTGAGGTGCTCCGAGCGGGGATCGAAGTTGTACGAGCCGACCATGGCAATCGAGCCGTCGATCAAGGCGCTCTTGGCGTGAAAGCGGGCCGGGCCGGTATACTCCCACAGTTCGACGCCCTCGTTGAGCAGGAATCGCTTCTGGTTGGAGTAGCCGGCGTAAACCAGAATCTGGTCGGTGCTGGCCAGCGAGTTGGTCATGATGCGGACCGCCACTCCGCGGGCCCGGGCGTCGCGGATCACCTGCTTCAGCGTGGTCGACAGCGTAAAGTAGGGCGACTCGAGGAACACGCTGTGCTGGGCCTGCTCGATCAACTCGTGGATGCGGGGGCTGATGCCTTCCGGGTGGTGCTTGCGGCCCTTCGGATCGAACAGGAAATCGACGCAGCCCACATCGACCTCACGGGCCGACCAGTCGATCCACGTGCCGCGCAACAACGGCTGGCAGTCGACCACGATCGGCGTGGCGGCGGCCAGCCAGGCGGCGCCCTGGCAGCACCGGCACTGCCCGACCGGGGCATGCGCGCAGTTGCCCAGGCGGTCGAACTCGAGCTTGTCGTCCTGGATCAAACTCTGCAGCAGTGGATCCTTGAGCCGCGTGTCGCGGACTTCCGCACTGCTCCATAGGCAGTCGAAGTAGTTACCGGCCTGCTCCGCGGAGCGCCCCTTCACATACACGTCGCGATCGATGTAGCGGGTGCGGGTCGGGATGCCGAGATGGCGCTTGACCTTGGCCAGGCCGAAGTGCCGCTCGTCGAGATTGCGGCTGCCGATGATCATCTCCGCGCGGTCGATCAGCAGCAGCTTGTCGTGGAGGCGGCGGTTGATCCAGCCGGGCCGCTTGCACTCCAGCGTGTGATACTCTTTGATGCGGACGCCCACGCGCAACAGCTCCTCCTGCACCTGGGAGGGTATGTGGTTGTGCATGGCATCGATGACCAGCCGCACGGCCACGCCGCGCTGGGCCGCATCGCGCAGCAGCGACAGATACATGGCGGCGAGCTTGTCGTTGGCGATCGAATAGTAAGACAGGACGATCTCGGTCCGGGCCTGCTCGATCAGGTCGATGCGGGCCTGCGCGGCCTCCCAATTCGAGTCGAGGATGCGCACCACGTCGGCTGCGGCGGCTGGGGGCCGGCAGAAGAAGAGGACGAGCAGGGTCGTGACCACCCGCCTCGAACAGAGAGAGCTCATGAGCCCGCCGGCATGGCCGCATCCTTGGCCGGTATTATCGAAATCCGCGCAAAAGGCTAGCTAAACTCTCTCATTTAGTTCGGCTTTTTTGAGCGCCGGCCGCTACACCTTGTCGCAGCTTTTGCCACCGGCAATTTCGGCCTGATGAGCAGGCATGGCGTGGCCTGGCGGCTGGTGGCGGGTTTTACCGGAGCGGCGGCGGGATAGGGCGAGTTTGCGGCGTGGGCGGGAGGCGGAGGAGGGGCGAAAACTGCCGGGCGTCGCCAAACGGAAATACTTCGTCAGTCCCACCAGCACCCGGTGGTAGCCGTACTCTTCCATTTCAGCATAGGCGGCCGCCGGACTGACGCCTTCGTAGTGCACGCGGTACATGCCCACGACCAGGCCCACGCGATCCTGGCCCAGCTTGCAGTGCAGGTAAACCGGGTGCATGGCGGGATCGGCCAGGATGCGCAAGGCCTGCTCGACGGTATGGTCTCGCCGCGGGAAGAAGCCCATCGGCACGTTGATGTGCCGGATGCCGCGGGCGGTGAGGGCGCGCCGTGTGCAAGCCACCTCGTCAGGGTTGTACTTGCGCAAGTCGAGCACCGTGCGGATGCCGTACCGCTGGAGCGTCTCGTAGTCGGCGCTGGTCTTCGGCGCCGAACCCCGGTAGATGCCCGGGGCCACTGCTGAAATGTCCAGGGCGCCCCATGCTTCGCCGGGCGCGGCCAGCAAGGCCACGAGGCACACCACCGCGCCGACGCTGCCGAGGTGAACGGGCATGTCGCAGCTCGCTGGCTCAAACGTGGCTGGCCGGGGCAACGCCGGGCCAGGCCTGCGAGCCGTCGAGGGCAGACGTGGAGAGCGAGCCGGCCAGCCGTCGCTGCCGCGAAGGGGCTGCGGCGGCAAGCTCCTTGTGGAGGATCGCGAGTTGCGCCAGCGGCGTTTCGACATCTGCCAGCCAATCTTTCATGCGGTGGATGCTGCTGGCGATTCGAAGTGGGGCCACATCGCGCAGAAGCAGCTCATAAATTATCTTAGCTCCGACGGCATCCGCGTGCCGGAAGTAGGCCACCCCCTGGAGCCTTTGGACCCGGGAAAAAAGGCCCCAGCGGACCCAGGCTTCGAGGGTGCCGATTGGAAGGGCCAGGAAGGCGGCCAATTGGGCCGGCGTGGCCACCGGGGAAGGGACGGCCCGGGGCGGGACGCCCAGCCAATTCAGAAAGTCCGGCTCCGAAACAATCGAAATCGGGCAGCCGCGCCGGGCCAGGCGATATGCCCTGCGAAACCGGCGGGTCGGGCGGCCGTCCGGGGCCAGGGGGTAGCCTTCGTGGCCCACGACCAGGACCGACGCCTCGCGGTCGAGCCGCCGCACAAACCGTCCGCCGGAGGCGGCGATCAGCGCAGCCGCTTCGGCCCGCCTCAAGCTGGCCAGCCGGCCCGTAAACGCAATCCGTTTGGAGACGAGGAGGGGCGCTCCGGCGATCCTGATCATTGCTGCGGCTCGTGGGGGGAACGCGAAAAAACTGCTTTAGAAGTACGGCCAGGCTGCATTAGCAACTAGCATGCCCAACCCCAAGGCAGGACAGCAAACCGTGTCGGGCGACCCCGGCAGAATGGAAGCCGGCTGTCTTGCCGCGGGATCATATCGGCCCGGCCGGACCTCGCTCAAGATTTTTATTCCACCGGGCACACCCCACCGGCGGGGATGATCGGTGGCGGTCCAGGCTGCCAGGCGCGCACCCAGGGCCGCAAGCTTGGAGGCAGGCAGCGGGTCTCAACTGCTGGGAGGCGGCGGAATTGTGGGTGCATCGTCGGCCGGCGCGATTGTCAGGCCGCCCGACGAGCGGAGCGTGATCTTGTACGACTTGCCTTTTTCGGTCTTGATCGAGGGAGCTTCGCCATGGGCGGCCCTGACGCCGGCTTCGTCGGCGGCAGCCTTGCTGTTGGCATAGATCCAGAAATCCCTCCAGATCTGTTCCTCCCACTCGCTGAGGGTCTGCCCGTCTGCATAGGCGGCGGGGCGCGAGCCGGGGCTGTCGATTTGGAATCCTTCGCTGGGGCGTTGGTACTCGCCGAACAAGCGGCGGAACAAGCAGAGCGAAGTCGCCCGGAAAACGTCCCCCTCTTCGACGTACTTGTCGTCGAATTTGACTACCCAGGCATCGACGTAGACCAGGTCGCCTTCGATGGTCACCTCCTTGGGCTGGCCGAGCGGTTTTCCCTGCTTGTCCACTTCGATAAAGGCCAGGCGGGTCTCGACGCGTTGATTCCCCTCGGGCTTCCATTGATCCAGCACGCTGATGTACGCTACTCGGTTCTCGACCTTCAACAGCCGCAAGGCGGTATCGAGACGTTCGATCTCGCGCTTCTGCACTGACACCGTTTCGTTCAGGCGCTGGACCTGGGCGGCGGCCGCGGCCAACTCCTGGTCCTTTTTCTGCAACTGCTCGCGCAGCTCCTGGCTGGCCGCGTCGCGCCCGCTGTAAACGCGATAGCCGGCCCAGCCTCCCAAGCCGACCACACCCAGGACGGCCAGCGAAGCGACCGCCTTCAAGAAGTTCGCCAAAGTTGCCATGAATGAACCATCCCCGTGCCGAACTGGGCACTCGGTAAGATTTCGGATGCCCTGACCGGCAACTTTACCTTAAACGGAGCGATAAGCCAAAGCGCAGATTTTCCTTACCGTCCACCTTTTATTGTCTCGGCAATCGCAGCTAGGAGGAAGCCGGCCATCACCAGCGTAAAGAGGATTCCCATCACGAGGCCGAAGATGGCCCGGCCCATGCCGTGCTTTTTCGGGTGACGGCGGATATCGCGAATGGCGAGAATGCCCAACACCAGGGCAATCGGCGCGGGAAAGCAGAGGACGGCAAACAAACCAGAATACCCCGCGGCGATGGCCAGACCCGACCGGCCCACCGGCAGCAACAGCCGAATGGCCGCGTCGTCGCCCAAGTTCGTGGGCGGCCGCCTGCGCGGCTCGATGGGCGACTTGTATGCCGCCTGGTAATCGAGCGGCACGGGACCGGCAGGTTGGACCGGCGGCGGGTCGACCAGCTCGGCCATGAGCAACGGCACCTCGACCGGGGCCTTGCACGCGGGGCACTGCGCGGTCTTGCCCGCGGCGCTGTCGGGCGCTCGCAGCCGCTTGCCGCACTGGCCGCAGACAATTTCGATGGGCATCGGCCCGCCCCTCCCGGAAGGACTGCCGTGAAACAACCG
>JBBDNX010000481.1:0-3267 GCA_040877345.1 Pirellulales bacterium | reverse complement strand
CCAGCCGGAGTTCAGCTGCTGCCTGGGCGCGGGGGCGGCCCAGGCGCTGCTGGGCACCACGGCATCGATCGGGCGGCTGCGGAAGCGATTTCACGACTACGAGGGGAGCCGCGTGATCTGCACCTACCACCCGGCCTATCTCTTGCGCAATCCGGCTGCGAAGAAGGACGTGTGGGAAGACATGCAGATGCTGATGCAGGCCATGGGGTTGACGGTGGCGACGCGCGCCGCAGAAAGCTGAACCATGTTCGGAGTGACCCGATTGATGGGGTCTGAAACGGGCCTGCAAGCTGTTCAGGCGGCGACGGTCGGTGGCAGCAGCCGGGCGACCACGGCGAGGAACTGCTTGAGCTTGATCGGCATCGTCAGCACCACGCGATGCTCCGAGAGATGCTCGCGGACCTTGGATTTCCAGTCGCGGTGGCTGGCATCGAGCAGCAGCACGGCCGGAATATGGCTGGTCTGCTCGCCGGCGGCAAACTCGCTGAATGCCTCCAGGGCGGGCTCGCCTAGCCGGTTGGTACTGAACACGACGCATTCGGCGGCTTTTTTCTTGTCCTGGAAACGGCTCAAGGCGCGCTGCGGGTCGCTGGTGAGCAGCACGCGGTAACCGGCCTTTTTCAGGGCGTCGCGGAACAGGTCCTGCATCTTGGCGTTCGACTCAACGAACATCAAGCTGCGGCGGGCGTGGACGTCGGCGGCGCTCGCCGGCCGTTCACGATCCACGGACCAGGGGTCGGCTTCGCCGCCGTCGGAACGTTCCTCTGGCGCAGCGGCATCGTCGCCGGCCGCCAGACGCTCCGCCACGATCGTCAGGTCCGCCAGCAACTGGGCCGGCGTTTGATGGCGGCGAAAAGGATCCAGGTGCATGGCCTGGTTGACCACGGCCGCCACGACGCGCGGCACCGAGGGATCGGCCTGGTGGATCGGCACCACCTCGACGAACCGCGAGCGGGAGAGCCGCTGGATGCGGTCGCGCGTTTCGAACAAGGGAGGCCTGCCCACCAGCATGTGATAGTACATACAGCCCATGAAGTACAAATCGCTGCGGGCGTCGTCCTTGCGGACGCCGGTGGCCCGCTCGAGCCCCGCGTAGTCGATCGTCCGTTGATTCAAGGCATCGGTTATGCTGGCGTCGCTCATGGCGCTGTCGGTGGCCGCCAGGCCGAAGTCGACCAGCTTGGCCTGGCCCTTGCTCGAAATCAGAATGTTCGTGAGCTTCAGATCGCGGTGCAAGACGCCGTGCTCGGCCGCGTATTTCAGGCCGCTGGCCACGTCGATCATCAGCCGCGTGGCTTCCACCGGATCCAGCTTCTTGCGGGTCTTGAGGAACTCCCTCAGGTTGCGGCCCTCGACGAACTCCATCACGAGGAAATGAGTCGCGGCTTTGGAATAGACCTCGAACACCGGCACGATATTGGGGTGCCGCAGCTTCATGCCGACCATGCCCTCGCGGCAGAAGTGCTCGGTTTGCTCCGGTTCGTGACTGTAGCGCTTCCGCAGGACTTTCAGCGCCCGGATCACCCCGGTGTCCTTGTGCAAGGCCCGGTACACGCGGGCAAAGCTGCCGCCGGCGACCATGTACAGCACCTTGTAGTCGCCATAAAAGTAACCGCTGCGATCCCCCTTGAGCATCCGATCGAGCTGGAAATTGGTCATCAGCTCGCGGCGCAGCACAAACTGCACAAACTGCTCGGCGGGCACGTTCCGCCGGCCGAAGTGGCCCCAGATCTCGTTTAGCTGGCGCTCGTCCAAGATGTCGAGGTCGAACGCGAGCTGAGCAATCTGTTCAGCAGTCAGCTCGGGCATGACGCACGCTTCCCCTTCCACTTCCGATGGCCCAGGCTTGCCGCGCATCGGCTGGCATGCCGCTGCCGCCGGCCAGGCAGGCACTGGACCCAAACAGCCTCCCCCAGCCCCCACTGTTTCCAGAACGCCATGATATGCCAGTCGGGCGAGGGCGGCAAACGCATTGCCGCCCGTGCAGGGTCGTCCGCGTCCGGGATCCCGTGAACGGGCTTTAATGCGGCCGGGGACGAAGATGCTGCCCCGTAACGTACATCGGGTTGACGTAGCAAAAGTCGTCGTGAACGGTTAATACGGCCGGGGACGAAGATGCTGCCCCCCACTGGAAGGCCTACGACGTCTGGTCCAACCGGCGGCGGTAGTCGTCGCGCTCGCGGCGGGTGGCCTCGAGGTCGAACAGCAAGTACTTCATGTCGAGCCGCAGTTGGCTGAGGGCGTCCTGCACCAGGTTCAATATCCGCCGCCGACGGCGGGTGCTCTCGACCACCCGCAGCACGATGGGGTCGATCCTCTGCCGGATCTCGGTGGGCAGTGTCGCCAGCTCCGTCGTCAGTTCAACCAGGTCGTGGGGAAGCTCTTCGCTGGACGAATGAATTTGGCGGGTGGTCTGGCTCATGAGGGGCTGCTCCAGGGAGTAATCGGCGACCGCAGGCCCAATGCCTGCACAGGCGCGACGCAGGTCGGTAGCGTCTTCTAGAGCAGACTGCATGCCGCTGTGCAAGCAGCGGCCCCGGATTCGACGGCAAGTTTTTTCCAGCAAATAAGTTGCGAATCCAGGCCTGGCCACTGCCCCAGCGGCAATCGCAGCGCAAAAACGCCACATTAGCTCTGGAGGAAAATCGCAAATCTTGATACAAGGCCAGTTTAGGAAAAATCGGGCGGCAAGGGGGCCGCGTGCTGTTTTCGCCACGCACGATGGAGCCGCCGACGCGCTCGATCTATCAAGGCAAGGACGCAGAGTGGCTTCCGGATGAAATGCCTCGTTGCAAGCCTGGTCGTCGTGGCTGCACTGGGCGAAGCCCGTCTCTCGCAGGCCCGGGCCCAGATCACACTGCGAGATAATTTCGACACGCCGGAAACGGCCTGGCGCGACGCGGGCGGAGATCTGCAATACCGCATAGAGCTCCATCAGCGCGTGGCCCAGGGAGCCCGTTCGGGAGTGGGCTGCGAGGCGGTCCAGGTGGCGGCCGGCCAGAACGGGACCTGCGTGTACCTGGCTTACGAGATCGGCCGGGCGCGCGTGATCGCCGAGCTGGTGCCCAGCCTTTGGCTGCGTTCGGACCGGGCAGGTCTGCAAATGCTGGCCCGCGTTGTATTGCCCCGGACGCTGGACCCCAGCACCGGCAAACCGATCGCCCGGCTCGTCGCCGGCCCATCGTATACACGCGCCGGCCAATGGCAGCCGTTGCGGCTGGAAGGCATCGTCGCGCTGGTCGCCGCGCAGGCCCGCACGCTGCGGGC
>JBBDNX010000480.1:0-3267 GCA_040877345.1 Pirellulales bacterium | reverse complement strand
CGTGCTGGCACAGTGGCCTCCCAGCACCTCCACCACGCGGCAGTAGGCCGTCTGGCTCAGGCCGAGACCGCCGCAGCTCGTGGGCAGGCAGGCCCCCAGCACGCCGAGCTTGGCCAGTCCGTCGATGACCCGCGGTGGGATGTCGGCCTGCCGGTCGATCTCGACCGGATCGATGTGTTCCAGGGAGAATGCTCGGACCCGCTCGACCAGGTCGTTGGCCGGCTGATCGAAGGAAAGGTCCGGATAGGCCGGCAGGCGGTCGTTGAGATATTGGCCGAAGTACAAACCCTTGGCGAAACCGAGGCGCCGGGCGCCGCTGTCCAGCAATTCCTCGGCTTGGGCGAGCTGCTTTTCGCGATTGGCCACGCTCATCGAATGCGCTCCGGGTTTGGATGCGGCAACGGATTTGTCCGCTCGCCTGGCTGCCAAGTGCGCCGGTGCGGGGCCCCTTCGGTTCGGGAAGTACGCTGCTCGAGAGGTGTCTTGCCTGCCTCACATCTGCCTGCCCCACGCCGGCGGCCAATTATACGCGCGCCCGGCGGCGTGTGCCTATCGGGCCGCTCGACTTGGCCCGCCGTCGCCGGTAAGATGCCACTCGGCGCCGCTCGCGGGCCGCGTGACGAGAAAACTCCCAAACCTGGAATGGCGATGAGTCCGGAAATTCAACCGCTGGTCGGCATTATCATGGGCAGCAAGTCCGACTGGGAAACCATGCGCCACGCCGACGAGACGCTCCGCGAGTTCGGTGTTGCGACCGAGTGCCGGGTGCTCTCGGCGCATCGGACACCGGACCTGCTGGCCGACTATGCCAAGGCGGCCGAGTCGCGCGGGCTGGAACTGCTGATCGCCGGTGCCGGTGGGGCCGCCCACCTGCCCGGCGTGACCGCGGCCTACACGCTGCTGCCGGTCCTGGGCGTTCCGGTGCAAAGTGCCGCGCTGAATGGACTGGACTCGCTGTTGTCGATGGTCCAAATGCCCGCTGGCGTGCCCGTGGCCACTCTGGCCATCGGCAAGGCGGGCGCCGTCAACGCGGCCCTGCTGGCCGTCGGCATCCTGGCCGCCAGCCGGCCGGAGCTGCGCGAGAAGCTGCGCGACTACCGCCGCCGGCAATCCGAAAGCGTGCAAGGCAATTCACTGACTTGACGCGCGGCATCGCGCCCGGCACCACGGGTGGCTGTCCTGTCAAGCCCCCCCCGGCTGGACCGAGTGTTATAATAGACCAAGCAAGGCAGCCAACGGGTTGCCGGCCCCCCGGTTTTTCGCGTCCGCCACCAGCTCTTTTGTCAACCATGGCGAAGCGACGACACATCGATCACATCCTGCGGGAGTGGCAGTACGAGCCGGGCGAAGTGGCGGCCCGGCTGGTCAAGGGAGTGGATGGCCGGCAAGTGCTCCAAATGCGGATCGACATGGGCGTGCTGCAGCTCGAAGTGACGGGACGCCCGGACGGCGAGCACCCGGCCGGGGCCGAGACGTATTTCGACTACCTGCTGGCGGTAGCCGTCCACGAAGGCAAGGATTTCGTGCTCACCGAAGAGCAGTGCGCGGAGGCGGACCGCGAGTTCGTGCAGTTTTACCAGCGGCGGATCTGCTGGCTTGCGCTGCGCGAGTTCCGCCGCGCGGTCCGCGACGCCGACCACAGCCTGGCTTTCATGGACTTTGTCCGCTCTTGTTCGCCCAACGACCAGTGGACGATGTCGCACGAACAGTACCGCCCCTTTATCTTGTTCCATCGCACCCAGGCGGCCGCCCTGGCGGAACTCGAAGAGCGTACCCCAGAAGCGGCCATTGAAGAAATCAGCCAGGGACTGGAGCGGATGCGGCGGTTCTTTGTCGAGGTGGAAGCGGAGGAGCGCTTCGAAGACGACGAGCTGGTGGATCGGCTTGAGCAGTTACGTGAATCGCTGCGCAAGCATTACCACGTGGGCCGGACTCTCAACGAGCAACTGGCCGACGCGGTGGCCAGCGAGGAATATGAGCGAGCCGCCCGGCTCCGCGACGAAATCGCCCGCCGATCGGATCCGTTGTGAAGCCAGAGGTCAGAGGGCAGAGGTCAGAAGTCAGAGGTCAGAAGTCAGAGGGCAGAAGTCAGAGGGCAGAAGTCAGAGGGCAGAGACCAGTCGCGCCACACGGCTTGGAGGTCCGGAGGTGTTGTCGCCTTGTCGATTCTGCCGCCAGCCTCCACCGGCCGGGCTTTCCCCGCACTTACAATCGTTTTTGTAACAAACGTACACTGCACGCGGTGGGCCGGCGCCGGCCGGTGCGCCGTAATCATTCAAGCAGCAATGCCTTTCCGCGGCGGGGCATTTTTTCTGCCGCTTTGGCACATACTCTGCGTCTACTGCGAACGGTTCCCGAGGAGGCCGTTTTTCAGAGCAAAGGAGTGTCAACCATGTTGGTCCTCAGCCGCAAACCAGAACAGCAGATCCAGATCGGAAACGATATCGTGGTGACGATCCTGAAAGTCCGGGGCTCGAAGGTGAGCGTCGGCATCCATGCCCCCGGGCAGGTGCGGATTCTGAGGGCGGAAGTGAGCCGAGATTCGCTGGACTGCCCGACGGACGGCGGCGAGCATCCGGCCGCTGCCGCCGGCTTCGGCACCGCCGGGGCCGTGCCCCAAGCGCCCGGGCGAAGGGCGGCCTGCGCTGGGCCGCTGGCAGGCGCCTTGCGGCGGGCGCGGGCTTCGCTCCGGCCAAGCGCCCCGGCGGCAGCGGGCGGGGCGACGGGGGCCGAAATAGTCAGCGACGTGGCCGGCATGCTGAACCGATCAGCGCATGGGACGGGCGGCGCGGCTATGCTATCGTAAGCATGAGTCGCTCAACCACCACGCTCGAGCCGGGTAGTCCCGTCCGGCTCGACCAATTCGGCACCGCCGGCGGCGGCGCAACCGGCAAGAAATCGGCGTTGGGCGAAACCAAGGAGAACGTGCAGGTGCTGGCCGACCTGGGATACCGGCTGTACGCCGAGCACCGCCGGGCCTTGTTGCTGGTGCTGCAGGGGATGGACACCGCAGGGAAGGATGGCACGATCCGCAAGGTGATGCAGGGCTTCAACCCGCAGAGCTGCCGCGTGAGCAGCTTCAAAGCGCCCACGCCCGAGGAGCTCGATCACGACTTCCTCTGGCGGATTCACAAGCAAGTGCCCCGCCGCGGCGAGGTCGGCATCTTCAACCGTTCGCATTATGAGGACGTGGTGATCGTCCGGGTGCACAGCCTAGTGTAGGGTCAACATTGTTTTTTGGGGTTCACTGAATCGCAAGATTTCTCT
>JBBDNX010000479.1:0-3289 GCA_040877345.1 Pirellulales bacterium | reverse complement strand
GCCGTCAATTCCGGTCCTTGCGCCTTATCTTCATGCCATTCGGGATAAGTCCAATAAGCGGCAAGGAAAAAAGGGGATAAGTCAGGGATAAGTCGAATTAAGCGGTGGTGCGCGGCTTTGCGTTGCCTATTGGAGTCGGAATCAGCTCTTTTTTCCCCGGATTCTCAAGGCTGTTTTCCGGGGCGGCCGCGCTGGCGAAAGGTGGACTCGAGGCCCAACCGCTTTGCCGTTTTCTTCTGCCACTCCGGGGTGCCAAAGGGCCTGCCACGGGTTGCCGAAAGCCGGATTGCTTCCAATTCTCTTTCGGTCAAGGCGAGATTCACGCGCCTTAGCCAGTCCCGTGGCTGGGGGATGGGCCACGCGCAGAGTGGTGGTCCATCGGTATGAGCGGGATGGCGCGATCGCCAGAGGCTGCACCACCGCCAACGCTCGGCGCGGTCGACCAGCTCGGCTCGCAAAGCGTTGCGTTCGACGTAGCGAAACACGGCGAGCAGGTGCTCATCCTGCTCAACCGGAAACGACTTGTAGGTGCCTTGGTACAAGTGGCCCATGCCCACGCTGTCCCGGTACAGATGCCAGCGCCGAACGTGGGTGGTGGTGAGACGCTGCATGAACGCGCCCAGGTCCCCCTTCCTGCGCGGCCAAAGCACCATGTGCCAGTGGTTCGGCATGATGCAGTAGGAAAGTATTCGCATTGCCGTACGCTCCGCGGTATCGGACATAGCGCGTTCGAAGGCCGAGTAGTCGTCGGCGTGCTCGAAGATCCGATGTCGCGCGTTGGCTCGGTTGAGAACATGGAAAACCATGCCGCCAGGAGCGATTCGTGGGGTGCGAGGCATGAACGGGATCGTAGCCCTTGGCGTCGTCTCCGTCAACAAAAAAGGGGATAAGTCCCAATACGCGGGTGGCGACCCCGAAATTTATCCCCTTTTCTGGCCCGAAATTGGACTTATCCCCTTTTCTTCTTGCGAAATTGGACTTATCCCCTTTTTCGGATTATCCCCTTTTTCGGATATCCCCTTTTTCGAAAGAGCTGGTCGCGGATGAGGAGCTGGTCGGGGGGCCAGGATTTTTGTTGGGAGACCTGCGGCCAGAAGCGGCGGTAGATGACGCGGACGCGGACGCGGTCGAGTGGGGCGGGAAAGAGGTACCGGCTGCGGTCGGGCTGAGAAGGGAAGAGCCGAGTGTCAGAGACGGTACAGCCAGCCCGCCAGAAGGGCGCCGGGGAATTCCCATCGGGGTCGGTGAGCAGTTTTGCATATAAGCGGCCGGGCAGACCGGCCAATTCTTCTCCGGCGGCATCGGGAAGCCGTGAACCTTCGAGCAGCTCGAGCCGCTGACCCGCCGAGTCGAAGGGCTCGACCACCAGCACCAGATGCCGGTCGATGTAGCCGGTCGGCACGCGGTGGCCGACGCCTTCGGCCGCCAGCTCTACCACGACCCGGGCCTGCGCCGGCTCCCGCTCGAGATGAACGGACAGCTTCAGGCACCGCTTGAGCATCGCGCGACGGCCGCCGGGCAACATGCCGTGGCCGGCCAGCGTGTGGGCCGGCCGCTCGACGCCGCCCGCCCCGGGCGCCATGTTGGTCATCCGGCCGGTGGGCGCCATGTGACAGTCCTGGCATTGCCGCCCCTGCCGAGCCGCCGGGCTGTCGAGCCACTCGCTGTAGGTGCCGTACACGTGGACGCCGAAGACAACCCCCTCGTGGCAGCTCGAGCAGAAGCGGCTCTCGCTCTGCAACGGCGAGAACGCATCCTCGCCCCGGTCCACGTCGTCCAAGGGTCCGAAAAACAACTGCCCTTCCGCCGGACGCAACAGTTTCATGGCAAAACGCCCGTGGGCCAGGCCGACGTGGTCGGTGTGCACATCGTGGATCTTGTGGCACAGGTCGCAGTGCACTCCCTGGGCGGCCACGTCGCGCACCTTCCGGATATCGTCGAAGGCCGGCGAGTCCTCGGCAATGGTGGGCGCATGGCACGATGCGCACACGGCCGCGCCGTCGGGATGCTCGCCGAGCAGACTCCAGCCGCGCCCCGCCCGGCCGTGCCAGTCGCTGCCGTCGTACAGGTTCAACAGGCGCCGGTTGACCGCCGCCGAGGCATGGCCGCTCGATCGCCACTCGTCATAAATTGCAGCGTGGCAGTTGCCGCAGTTGTGGACCTGGTTGCCGGCGGGCGTCGGATCGACCCAGGCGTAGTCGGGCCAGTCGCCCGCGGGGAGCGGCTCCAGGCGGATCAGGAGCGGCTGCCGCCCGGCCGGCATGCCCCCGATCAGATAACCCTCCTTGGCGGCGGTGACCGTGGCGCCGGCCGTCAGCCGGCGGGGCAGGCTGAACCGCCCGCCCTCGTCGGTCAATACAAACGATCGGCCGGCCTTGATCCGAACGCGGGCACCGGCAATCGGTCCCTCGCGGCTGACGACCCGCCCACGGACGAGCATCGTGGGGACGGTTGTGGCAGGGCCCTCCGGAAGTGACGGCGAGCCGGCCAAACCCGCCAGCCAAAGCATTGCGGATAGCACAAGCAGGATGACGCAGAACAGTCGGAGCGAAGGCCGCATGACGACGATATCTTAACGCGCCGGCTGTAGCGGACTGCCGCGCAATGTTTCGAGATGGGCGCTCGCCTCCTGGGCCGCCCTGGTGTCTGGGAAATCGGCGATCAGCTTGCGGTAGAACTTCGTGGCGGCTGTCCTGCCGGGCTTCGATTCCAGCGACCGGGTGGAGCGCAGCAGGGCCTGGGCCATCGCTTCATAGCGGTCTGGGTCGAAATGCCGGTACCAGCGCCCCACCACCTTCTGACGCTCGGAGGCCGCGACGCCGTCGGGCGACCCCAGGTCGTCGCCTCCGGCCAGCGCGACCAGGGCCTGGTGGGCCAGGTGCCGCGTGCGGGGAGCAGGATCGGACAACATGCGAACGAGCGACCAGGCGACGTCGATGCGGGTTGCGTCGCTGAACTGATCGCCGAACTGGGCGATCGCGGCCGCCGCGGCCAGGCGACTCTCCGGATCGCGGCTTTTCAAATCGAGGGCCGCCTGTTGGGGCGTCAAGCCCAGATCTTTCTTGAAACGCGCGGCCCAACTCTGCTTCAATTGCTGCAGCCGCCTGGCGTACGGGGCATCGTCGGGCACGTCGCGGCCCACGTTGTCGAGGGCAAACTGCACGAGGGCGGGATCGCCGGACTTGGACAGCTCGGTTTCGAGCTTGCGTGAAATCACCAGGATCGGGCAACTGGCTGAAATATAGGCCGCCTTGTTCAGCCCCCGCACGAGGGCAGGGATGGCGTCGGG
>JBBDNX010000478.1:0-18178 GCA_040877345.1 Pirellulales bacterium | reverse complement strand
CGATGTCGACCGGGTACAGGCCGCCGGGGACCTCGACCATGCACACCGGCCGGCGATACTCCAGGTCGACCTCCAGCCGCGCGGGACTCCGCTTGTGGACGCGCACGACCTTGGCGACCCAGGGGTGCAAGGCAAATGCCTTGTGAATCCGCTCGGCCAGGCCGGCGTCGAGAATCGAAACCCGGGCGTCCAGAGCGGCCGCCCTGCTCAGCTCGCCGCGAATGTCGGTGCGAATCCAGTCGGGCGGCGGAGTGATGCTGATGCCATCGGCTTCCACCCGGAACCGTGGAGAATCGAGCACGCGGTCGCCGACGGTCCGCCAGGCAAACCAGCCACCGCCCACGATCAGCACAATCGCCAACGCGGCACAGAACATCCGGACCCGCGGGAACAATCGCCGCGGCTTCGCCGTAGCCGGCATCGCGGCAGCGGCTGCCTTCTCCACAGGCCGTTTCGTGGTCACTTTCATTGCACCGGCTCCTCTTGCAGGCAATCAGCGAGCATCCATTCACACGATCGCGCACGAATGCGGTCACAACGAAGCAACACCCTTACCAGATTTCGATTTCCGTCTCCAGATCGACTCCCAGCCGGTCGGCGACCCGGCTGCGGACCAGCTCGATCAATCGCAGCACGTCCTGGCTGGAGGCACCGGGGTCGGCCACGATGAAATTGGCATGGCGGTCGCTGACTTCGGCCCCGCCGATGCGGGTCTGCTTGAGGCCGGCCTGGTCGATCAGCATGCCGGCGCTCATGCCGCGGGGGTTCTTGAAAATGCAGCCGGCGCTCTGGTGCCCGAGCGGCTGGCTGGCCTTCCTCACGATCCACTGTTTCTGCATCCGCTTGGTCAGCTCGTCGGGGTCTTCCTGTTCGAGCTGGAACTCGGCGGCCAGGATCACCAGCTCGTCGAGGCTGCTTTGGCGGTAGGCGAAGACCAGCTCGTCGCGGCCGCGCTCGACGACTTCGCCCGACGAGGTCATCACGGTGGCACGCGAGGTCCATTGGCCGATATCGCCGCCCCGGCTGCCTGCGTTGCCGTGCAGAGCGCCGCCGACGGTGCCGGGGATGCCGACGAGGGCTTCGAGGCCGGCCAGACCCTCGCGGACGGTGGCACTGATCAGGTGGCCGAGCTTGACGCCGGCGCCGGCCCGGACGCCGCCGGAGTCGATCTCGACCTCGGCAAACGACGGGTCGGAGATCACGATCACCATGCCGGGCACGCCTTCGTCGCGCACGAGCACGTTGGACCCGCCTCCCAGCAGACGCACTGGCGCTTCTTCCTGCCGGCAGCGCCGCACCAGCTCGGCCAGCTCGCCCACGTTGCCGGGCTGGGCGAAATACTCCGCCGGTCCTCCCAGCTTGAACCAGGTGTGGGCGGCCAGGGGCTCAGCCCGCCGCACCACGTGCTCGAAGCCGCTGTCCAAGGCCATCACACAACTTCCCAATGTCGCCCGCCCCCAGTTGTCAACAGCACGTCGCCGGGGAGCAAAGCTTGGTCCAATGTCGGCCACCGCCACACCGATGGGCATTGTGCAGGCTGGCGGCCCGTTCGTCCAGCACCAGCCGCGTCCGCGGACGGACACTGCTTCTCATCCGCCTTTGGCGGACCGCGGTCCGCCAAAGGCGGCCTCCAAGCAGTGGCACGGACAACTAGACTACTTTGCGGCCTGCTCGCTGGCGGCGTCAGGCGGCGGCGGGGCGAACGTCCTGAGCTCCTGGCCGTTCTCGCCGCTCCACAGCCGCAATACGCTATCCTGTCCGCCGGCCAGGTGCAACTTGCCATCGGGCGTGGTGGCCGATGAATACATGAAGTCGGCGCCACCGGAAAATGTGCGGATCGCCTGGCCGTTGTCCACATTGTGCAGCCGCACGATCTTGTCGCCCGAGCTGGTGAGCACGTTGGGCGTCTCACCGACAAACGTAATCGAGGTCACCTCCTTGCCGAACCCGCCGATCGTGGTCCGCTGGTCGCCCGTGGTGAAATCCCAAACCTTGACCACGGCGTCGGCGCCGCAGCTTGCCAGGACCTTGCCGTCGGCCCTCCAGCTCACGCCCAGCACGTGGTGCGTGTGTCCCTCGAACGACCGCACCATGGTGCCCTGGGCGACATCCCAGACCTTGACGAACTTGTCCGCGCCGCAGCTCGCCAGCAGGTTGCCCTCGGGCGAGAAATCGAGTCCCAGCACGCTGTCGCTATGGGCATCGACGAACTCACGCACCAGGCTGCCGTCGGTCACGTTCCAGAGCTTCAGCTCGCCTGAACGCGACGGATCGCCTCCGCCCGAAGCCAGCCATTGTCCGTCGGGGCTAAAATCGAGGCTGGTCACGCGATCGACCAGCTCGCCGCCCGCGCCGCCGATCGTCCGTTCCCACGACCAGGCCGGATCGGCCGCGAACACCACGGCGCTGTTGTCGGCCGAGCCGGCGATCAGTTTTTCCGGCCCCGCATAGGCCACGGCCAGCACGGCGGCCGACTGGCCAGCGTAGGTTTCGCAGGCGGCGCCGGTCTCGGCGCTCCACGTGTGTACGACGCCGTCTTCGCCGCCGCTGGCCAGCAGCAGGTTGTCCGGAGAGAAAGCGACGGTGTGGACCGGTTTTTCAGTTTCGGCCGCCAGCTTGCGGACCGCTTCGAGTTCCGCCTGCACGTGTTTGACTCTGGCGTCGGCTTCCCCCGCCACGGTTTTTGCCACCGGTACCACGTCCGCCGTTCGCTTGGCCGCCACGTTGGCCGCCTCGATGGCTTTGTCCGCCGCCATCTTGGTCGCCTCGGCCGCCTTGCGGGCCGCCTCGGCCTCTTCGGCGGCCTTGGTCTTGGCGGTCGCGTCGTCGGTGGCTGCTTTCAACTTTTCAGCGGCCTGGGCCGCAGCCGTGTCGGCAGTTGCCTTGGCGGTTTGGGCTTCGGCAAAGGCGGCGGCCGCTTCCGCAGCCGCTTCGGCGGCGGCCTTGTTGGCGGCGTCGGCATCGGCCAGGGCCTTTTCGGCGGCGGCCTTGGCTTCGTCGGCCGCTTTGGCCGCGGCCATGGCCTCGGCCAGCGCCGTATCGGCGGCCGTCTTGGCTTCGGCGGCGACCCGCGCCGGCTCGATCTTTTCAGTCAGCGCTTTGTCGGCGGCCGCCTGGGCCTCGGTGGACTTCTTGACGTTTTCGACTTCGGCGGCGGCGGCCTGTTCGGCCGCCGTGACGGCGGCATTCTCGGCAGCCAGGATGTTGTTGCGGGCAGCCAGCAGACGCTCGGTGTGGGCCACGCGGAAGCCTGCGCGGTAGTCTCCCTTCATCTCGGCGACCTGCTGATAGTTCTGAGCGTTCCAGAGCCGCACCACGTTGTTCGATCCGGCCGAGGCGATCCGCTGCCCGTCGG
Source organism: Pirellulales bacterium (assembly GCA_040877345.1). Taxonomy (GTDB): domain Bacteria; phylum Planctomycetota; class Planctomycetia; order Pirellulales; family JAICIG01; genus JBBDNX01. The sequence goes on along the minus strand of JBBDNX010000478.1, from coordinate 14,823 downwards.
GGCGGACCGCCACGCAAGTCACCGCGCCACCGTGGTCGAGCTGCTGAAGCTGCGCCCCGTCGGCCGTGTTCCAGAACCGCACCGTGTTGTCCCCGGCGCCCGAAACGATCTGCGTGGGGGCGGCCGGCAGCGTGGCCAACGAAGTCACCGGTTGCGAATGGCCGGACATCTGCCGCACGGACAAGAGTTGCCTCAGCCGCACGGTATTGTCGGCCGACGCGGAAACCACCAGGTCTCCCTGCTCGCCGCCAAAGGCTACGGCCGATACCGCGCCGCTGTGCTCCGAGAAACGCTGGACCAACTCGCCGGAAGCGACGTGAAAGACCATCAACTCCTGGCCCTGCGCTCCACCGGCGACGAGGTGCTGTCCATCGGGCGTAAAAGCGACACTCTTTACCGGCGCGGTGAATCCGCCCAACTGCGGTTTCGGCGCGGGATTGCCGTCGCCGGCGTTCAAGACGCGGACTTGGTTGTCCTCGGCCGCTGCCGCCAGCCATTGGCCGTCGCCACTCAGCGCCAGGTCGTGTACCGGCGCGGCGGCCGATGCAAACCGCTGCTGGCCATCGGCCGACTGGAAGCATCGCACGGAACCATCGGTCGACGAGGTATAAACCAGGCCGGCATCGAGGCTGAACGCCAGGCCAGTGATGGCCGCGGTGTGGCCGAGCAACGGCCGCTCGAAGTGCAGCGTGTGCAGGTGCACCTGCTTTTCGGCGCTGCCCACCACGACTTCGTTGGCGTTGGCCGTGAACAGGGCAAATGCCGCGGACGGCGCCGCGGGAACGATCTCGATGGCCGCTGCGCGTGCCACGTCCCAGATTACCGCAGGCCCCTGCAAGTCACAGCTCACCAGCCGCGCGTTGTCGGGGCTGAAGGCCAACATCCGCGCCGGGGCGGTCTGGGCCGGCAGTGTCGCCACCACCGCGCCGTCGCCGGCTTGGAGGATTTTGAGCTGGTTGTCGGCCGAGGCCACCGCGATGCGGCCGTTGTCCCGCGACAAGGCCATGGCCGTCACGGGCGACACGGCGGAAAACGCGGCGACCTGCTGGCCATCGGCCGGGTTCCATAGCCGCACCGTCTGATCGGCCGAGGCCGAGACGATCCGCTGGCCGTCGCCGGTGATCGCCACGGCAACGACCGGCCCCGTATGGCCGGCCAAATTCTTCAGCTCGGCGCCGTCGGCCGCATTCCAGAGCTTCAGGCCGAGATCCACCGAGCCGGAGACGACTTGCTGCGACGACGGATCGAAGGCCACGGACGTTACCGCCTCGCCGTGTCCCGCGAAGGCCGAAATCTGCTGGCCGTCGGCAAGGTTCCAGACGCGGGCCGTCTTGTCCTGGGATCCGGATGCCAGCCGCTGAGCATCGGCGTTGAAGGCCAGGGCGGTGATCAGCCCCTCGTGTCCGGTGAGCGTCTTGATCACGGTGCCCGCGGCAATGTCGCGGACCACGATGGCCGGCCGCCCGTCCACCGTGCCTCCGGTTGCCAAGAGCCTGCCGTCGGGACTCACAGCGGCTGCCGTGGCGGCTGCTTCATCCGCTTCCGCGCCGGCCACGCCCGGCAACAATCGCGGCCCGGGGACATCGAGCTTCCAGATGCTCACCGAACCATCGGCCGCCCCGGAGACGGCCCGGTTGCCGCTTGCATCGAGAGCCACTGCAGCCAGGGCCGCGGCTGGAGCGTACACGCGCCCGAGGATGTCGCCAGTCGCGGGATCCCAAACCACAAGCGTGTTGTCGGCGCCCACGCTGGCCAGACGGCTGCCGCCGGGCTGGAATGCCAGCCGGTGTACGGCGGCGGCGTGGCCGGTCAAGGTCCGCACCACTTCCAGCGTGGCCAGGTCGACGATCTTGATCGCACCGTCGCCGCCGGCCGCCGCCAGCAGCTTGCGATCCGGGCTGACAGCCAGCGCGGTGGTGGGCGCAGGCAGGCCGGCCACTTGCCGCGACACAGCGGAAGGAGTTTTCCAAAGCCGGACCAGGTTGTCGCCGCCTCCGCTGGCCAACAGCGTGCCGTCGCCCACCAGGGTGATGGCCTGCACCGGCGCGGGAGCGTCGATTTGGCCAACGGCTGCTCCATCCGGAAGCTGCCAGGCGCGGATCGACTTGTCCTCGGAGGCGGAGAACAACTTCGCGCCGTCACCGGCAAACTTCAAACAAGTCACCGGGCCCGAATGCCCCTTGAGCACGATCGAGGGCCCAGCGGGCTGCTCGCCGTCGAGCGGCCAGACCTGGATGCTGTAATCGGCGCCTGCCGTTGCCAGCCATTTGCCGTCGGCACTTGTGGCCACGGCCTGCACGCCGTTGGCCGAGCCGGTGGCGAGCGTGGCCAGCCGCACGTCGCGCGGCCGCCGCCAGAGCTTGATCGTCTGGTAGCCGCCGGAAGCCAGCATCGAGCCGTCCGCGCTGAAGGCCAGCGACTGAATCAGATCGAGATCCGCCACGCCCGGCTTGGCGTAGATGCCGTCGTTGAGCAGCTCTGGATCCGTCAGCCGGCAAACGAAGCGGCCCGTGGGCAGATGATAGATGAAGATCTGGTTTGCGCGGCCGCAGGCGGCAAACTGGCCGTCGGGCGTCACGGCCACCGCGTAGATGGGATTCACGCCGGGCGGCAGCGGCTGCCACTGGATCGTGTCGATCGCGCCGGTCACCGTGCCCGTTGCACCCTGGTTGATCCACAGCTTGATCAGGCCCAACTCTTCGGACGAGAGCGCGGGAGCGGCGACCTTGTTGTCCTTGGGCGGCATGATCGTATCGACTTGCCCGCTCGCCCGCGACAACAGCAAGCTTTCGGCGGCGGCGGCCGCCACGACGGCCGGGCCGCTGGCTCCGCCCTTGAGGATGGTCTCCGGGTTTTCCAGCACCAAATCGCTTTCGGCGGTGGTGGCGTTGTGGCAGGCCAGGCAACTGCGCTTGAGCAAAGGCAGGACTTCGCGCTCGAAATCGACTGGGGTGTCGCGCTCGATCACTGCGATGGCGATCGGTTGGTCGCCGTCGGCCGCGCCAGCGGTCTCTTGCGCCCCGGCCGGCCCGCCTGCCAAAACCGAAACGGCGGCAAAGCTCAGAATGAATCCCAGATAACGGGCCTGGTTGACGAGCATGAGCAGTTTTCCTGTGTTCAAGAACCCTTGCTTGGGTTGGATCCGTCCGATGGACACTTAATTCGTTGCCTCGACCTTTTCGACGACCACCGTCACCGGCTGTTCCACTTGCAGGTTCTGTCCGTTATAGGCCAGCTTGGCTCGAAGCGTCAGCCTGTGGCTGCCCGGCGTGGCGTTGGCGGCCGCCTGCACCACGAACTTGCCTTCGTTCTGTCCGGCGGGCACGGCGACCGCGGCGGCCGACAGCCCTTCGACGCCGCCGGGCAGAGCCAGCTCGAGTTGAACCGCGTCGGCAAAACTGTAGAGGCGGTTGAGCGTCACGGGCAGCTCGACCTGTTGGCCTTGCTTGAGCGCGCCGGCCGCCTCGGCGGACGCCACCGTGATCGGAGCCGCGGTGATCTTGAGCGTCGTGGAGGTCGACGGGGCAAACAGGGCAATGTCTTTGGGTGCCGCCGCCGCCGCGGCATCGGCCGCCCGCTTTTCGGCCGCTGCCTTCGCCTCGGCCGCCGCCTTCGCCTTGGCAGCCGCTTCGGCCGCGGCGGCGTCGGCCTTGACCTTGGTTTCGGCTGCTGCCTTGGCTGCCTCGGCGGCATCGGCCGATTGCTTTTCCGCTGCGGCCTGCGCTTCGGCCGCCGTCTTGGCCGCGGCTGCCGCATCGGCCGCCGCTTGCTCGGCCGCCTGGCGGGCGTTGGCCAGATCCTGGTTGTTCGGGTCGTTCTCGGCGGCGGTTTTTGCCACGGCGGCCTTTTCCGCCTCGGCCTCGGCCTGCTGCTGGGCTTGCGTCGCAGCCTCCGCGGCCGTCTTGGCCGCGAGCGCCGCCGGATCGGCCGCGGTCTGCGCTTCGGCGGCGGCTTGCTCGGCCGCCTGGCGGGCCGCTTCCGCGGCGGCGCTGGCGGCAGCCAGTTGCTCGGCGAGCTTATCGATCTCGAGCTTGGCCGCCGCGGCCCGTTCGGCGGCGGCCACGTCGCGGCGATAGGCCACCGTGGTCTGGACTTGCAGACAGAAGTTGAATGTTCCCAGGGGGGCGTTCGGGTTGATTTGAACTTCGAAGTTTGCCTGGTTCGTGTTGCCATCCAGGGCCAGCGGCTGCGGCTGGACGTTGGGCGGCAGACCCAGCGGGGTAAGTGTCAGGTTCTGCTTGATTTCGCCCCGGCGGGTCACCTTGACGGGGATCTGCAGCTTGCCGGCCCGCGACATTTCCCAAGTCTGGTTCTCGCCCAGCTCGACGAGAAAGGGCGCCGGCTCGGGCCCGCCCACTGCCAGGGCCAGGTCGCGCGTCATCCGCGAGGCCGCGGCGATGTTTGCGGGTGCCGCGGCCAGGACTGCCCCGCCTCGGGCGACGCGGCTGAGCTCGGTTTCGCCGACTTTGGCCCGCCCGATGATGCGAAACGTACCGACCCAATCGGGCGCCTGCTCCGTGGCGATCAGCGTCAAGGCCACGCTGTCCTGTCCTGAGGCAATGACCACGGGCGGGAACAAGACGCCTTCGGGCAGCCCTTCGGCCGTGACGACGATCTCTCCGGCGAACCCGTCACGCCGGAATGCCGACACGTCGAAGATCTCGGTGCCGCCGCGGCGCAGGAGCGGATTCCAGGGCCGGGCTTCGGTCCTGTTGGCGGAGGGGAATGGCGGTACGGCCACCAGCCGGAAGTCGGGCTGAGGCTGGCGAATGGCCAATCGATAAACCCGGCGGGGATCGTTGCGCGCGGTGTAATACAAGTCGCGAACGAGCATGCGGTACGTGCCGTCGGCCGGCACCTGGAAGCGGAAACCGGCATCGCCGTGGGCCGTGTTGTAGGCCAGCCCGCCGATGTTCTTCGACTCGTCGTCCAACTCGGCAACGTCGGTAGCTTTTTCCTGCCCCTGCTCGTCGACCGTGACCTGCTGGACGAGCACGTAGGGGTCGGTCGGCAGCCCGAGGCGCTGGGAATAAATCTCGATCCAATACACTTCGCCTTGCCGGGCGTCGAAGCGGACCCAATCGTGGTCGTCGTTGGCACCAAACTGCCCCACGAACTCGCAGGGCACCGTCACCTGGCTCGCCTGCGCCGGCTCGTTGTTCGGTTCCTGCTCGGCGGCGATCGGTGCCTGGGCGAAGCCGACGAAGACCGGGTTGGAAACTCCCCGCGGCGTGGTCAGACGATAATCGATCCCGTCCAGCGACGAGTCTTGCGGCCTCACGAAGCTTCCCAGCAACACGCGCTCCGTCGTGTCGGCGGGCAGCTCGATCTCGACATCGAGCCGCTCCAGCGGGCGGCTCTCGATCGATACATCGGCCGCCGACGAACCGGGCAGGTTGCGGCCGAGAATAGTGTAGGTTCCCTTGCTCCCCGGCAGTCCGGCCGGCGGGTGAATGAAGTCGATGTAAGGCCCTGTGCCGATCGAGAGCCGGTAGAAATGATCGGCGCCCCCGGCATAGACGAAGTCGAATACCTCCAGCAGGTATTCGCCGTCCGCCGCGACGCCCAGATCGATCAGGGGATCGCGGCCGTTCTCGTCGCGGCTCTGCGCCAGCTCGCGGCCTGCCGAGTCGTACACGACCAACGTGGCATCCATCCGCGAGTCGATCCGCTCGGCCCAGCAGTCGAAAATCACGCGCTGGCCTGCCTTGGCGGTGAACTTGAACCAATCGGAGGCCGAACCGTCGGCCGTGCCGTTGATGACCGACTCCAGCTCAACCGGATGAGCTTTTTCGGCCGAGTTGTTGCCCCCCGGTTCCTTGATCTCGGCGAGATCGCCGACCACGAAGGCCCTTGGATTGGAGATGCCGAACGTGCCCGAGGCGCGCACATCGTACACGCCCGGCGGAACCTCCGGGGCGATTGTCACGGTGAACTGCCCCGCCAGTGGTTCGACCGCTCCGGTCAGCGGCGAAGGCTCGGACTGCTTCTGGACGGCCGTGATGCCGGGATGAGTGAAGTGCAACTGGTTGGCTCCGTCCAAGTCGGCCCCCGCCGCCAGCGACACATCGACAACGGTTGCCTGGCGGCCTCCGGGTGGCAAAACGGCGAAGAGCTGCGCAGAGGGAAGCTGCGCCTGGACCAACTGCGACGCGGGACCAGCCACCAGGGCGGCCGCCAGGGCAAGTGCCATCGGCAGACCGTTAGGCCTCCGGCTGCAATGGTTCTGGACCAACGGAAATAGCGGGCGTGCCATCATGGCCTCCAAACGCGGATCGCGAAGGTGTCCGAGGAACGGTTCGGCTTCGTGGAGGGATGCTTCGTGGAGGGATGCTGTGGGCCGGGGCTGGGAGGCCCGGCCGTGGGGGCAGTCGTTCGGTGAGTCAGCGGGGTGCGCGGAGCTACCCGTAGAACGGAATTCATTCCGTTAAGACAGCCGGGCGATTGCTCGCTCTGCCTGGTTTGTGAAACGGAATGAATTCCGTTCTACGGCTTTAGTGGTTAAAGAGGAACTCCTTGGTGTTGATCAAGGCCCAGAGGATGTCCTCGTAGGCCTGCTGAACGTTTTCGACCCGCTCGATATGGGCCAGCGCGACGGACAATTCGTCGGCGACCGGTGGTCTCGAGAACACCCATAGATAGAGCGAATGGATCTTTTGCTCGTGCGTCTGGTTGGCGTCCTGTGCCATTTGGGCGGCGCGCCCCTGCCCCGACGACAACTTGCCCTGCACTTCGCCTGAGTTCAACAGGTGCAGGCTCTGCGCCAGGTTGGCTTCCTGCGAGCGTTCGCACTCGCAGGCGCTGGCCCCCTCGGGACGGCCGAACACGGTCAGGAAGTAGTTGTTCGCGCCGGTGTCCGGCAATTGCACGGCCCGCGTGCCGGCCGGCAGCCCGGAAAACGACGTGCTCGCCCCGGTCACCAGGTCGATCGAATCGAGCAGCACCTCGGCCGTGAGGCGCTTGGGGTAGTAGCGGGAAAAGTTCTGCTTGTCGTTGAGATTGTAGTCGTTGGGCTCGGAGCTCAACTGGTAGGTGCTGGAGCGGCAAATGGTCCGCAGCAGCTCTTTCAAGTCAAAGCCGCTTTCGACAAAGTGCCGCGACAGGGCCGCCAGCAGCTCGGGGTTCGAAGCGGGGTTCGTTACGCGCATGTCGTCCTCGGGGTCGACGATGCCGCGTCCGAAGACGTGCTTCCAATAGCGGTTGACCAGGGCCGGAGCAAAGAACGGATTGTCAGGCTGGGCCATCCAGTCGACCAGCGCCTGGCGCGGGTCGCGTTCGGGCGGCACTTCGGCCGGCTCGGCGCCCAGGCCGGCCGGGACGAGCTGCTCGCCCGTCTTGGGGTTGGTGGCTTGCGCCTTGCCGCGGCGATGGAAAATCCGCTGCTCGTCGGCGATGGCACCCGGCTTGCGGCCGACCTGCGAGAAGAAGGCCGCGAAGCTGTAGTAGTCGCGCTGGCTCCACTTCTCGAAGGGGTGATGGTGGCAGCGGGCGCACTGGATCCGCAGGCCGAGGAACAACTGGGCGCTGTCCTCCACCTGTTGATCGACGTCTTTCACCTCGCGGTACCAGACGACCGCCGGGTTCTCGCCGATCTCGCCCGAAGCCCCCAGGATCTCGCGGGCGAACTGATCGTAGGGCTTGTTCTCGTACAAGCTGTTGCGGATCCAGGAGTGGAAGGCATACGAGCCGCGAGTGTAGCCGGGCGTGCGGCGGCGGTTGCGGAGCACGGCGGCCCACTTGTTGGCGAAAAAGTCGGCATACTCCGCGCTGTCCAGGAGCCGGTCGATCAGCTTGTCGCGCTTGGCCGGGTCCTGCTCCGCCATGAAGGCTTGCGTCTCTTCCAGGCTGGGCAGGCGGCCCGCCAGATCCAAGGTCACGCGGCGGATGAACGTGGCGTCGTCGGCAATTGCCGAGGGAGGCACTCCCAAGGTAGTCAGCTTGTTGAAGACATGCTCGTCGATGAAGTTGCGGACCGGCGGCAGGTTGTCGACCTGGATGCCCAGCGGAATGCTGGCCCGGAACACGCCGACCTGTCCCTGGTAGCGGGCCATGATCGCCACGTCGCCGGTCAGATCGAGCGTCTTGACCAGGCCGGTTGCCGAGCACTCGGCCATTTCGGCATCGTTAGGATCATAGGTGGCCACGCGGGTCACGTCTTCGATCGAGCCGTCGGTATAGTGGGCCAGCACTACAATCTGCTGCTCGCCGGCCTGCTGCATCGACCGCTCGGGCGGAAAGACTTCGATCCGCGCCACGGTGGGGTCGTCCGGGCTGCCATAGGGCATACCCTGGGCGATCCAGCGCCGCATCAGCTTGTATTCGTGCGAGTCGCGGTCCATCCGCTGGCCGCCGCCGTGCGGCATGCCGTTGATCGGCTTGAGCAGCAACAGGCTGCGGTCGGGCGAAGCGGGGAACAGCCGCCTGCCACGCCCTTCCTTGACCAGGTGCTCATAGTCCTCGCCCGGCTCGAAGCCCAAGAGCGAGAGCTTGAAACCGTTCTGGCCGCTGGCTTTACCGTGGCAGCCGCCGCTGTTGCAGCCCAGCTTGGTAAACATGGGCACAATCTGGTTGGGGAAGTTGACCGGTGTGTCGTCGATAAACCGCTCGACGACCACGGCGGTTGTCGCCCGCATCCCGTCGGCGGTTACCGCGGCCAGCGTGGCATGGCCATCGGACAAGGGGAGCACCAGCCCGGTCGGATCCACGCTGACAACGCCCGGCGGATTCGCTTCGTAACTGACCTGGCGGGTAAAGTCCCTCAACTGCCCGCTGCTAAACTGGCCGGTGACCACCAGTTGCTGCTGCGCGTCGCGGCCCCGCAGCACGATGGCCGCATTTCGCCCGCTTTCGACCAGAATAGCCGTGAGGGTGCCTGGATCGCCCAAGCCCGGCGCCGTGGGGGCGGCAGGCGTGTTCGAGGCCAGTTCATCGGCAGCAGCAACGCCAGAGGCGACGATCAGGGCGAAGGCCAGTCCGGTCTTCAAGGACAGATCGGTCAGCCGGCTCATGGAGGGTCCTTCCGGTGAGTGAGGTTGGTGGGCGAGTAACCGGAAACAGGTGGGCTGCTTGGGATTATCACATTTGGGCCTGTTCTGTGCAAGAATATTTCAACGACTTATTCTCATTCGTTGATGCGTTGGGGTTCCAGGCAAGGGCCGAAGGTGGCGGGGCTTTCCAGGGCGCCAGCCAGCCGCGCCAGGAACTCGTGGCGGGCGATTTCCCGCGCCCCCAGCCGGGCTGTGTGCGGCGTGAACTGCTGGATGTCGAGCAGGGTGAACTGCCGGCTCCGCAGGTGGCCGACCAGGTGCACCAGGGCCGCCTTGGAGGCGTCGCGGACGCGGTAGAACATCGATTCGGCGGCAAACATGCCACCCACCGAAACTCCATACGCTCCACCGGCTAACGTCCCTTCGTGCCAGACTTCGACGCTGTGCGCGTGCCCCAGCCGGTGCAGCTCCAGGTACGCCCGCACCATGGCAGTAGTGATCCAGGTGCCCCGTCTGCGAGACCCCGTGGTCCGGCAGCCCTCGATCACGCCGTGAAAGTCGCGGTTGCGGGTCGCCTGGAAGCGGTCGCCGCGGCACGTCCGGGCCAGCCGCCGCGAGACGTGCAAACCGTCCAGTTCGATGACCGCCCTGGGATCGGGCGACCACCAGGCCAACACCTTACCCTGGGGCCAGGGGAAGATCCCGTGGCGGTAGGCGTCGAGCAGCCAGTCGGTAGTCAGCTCGCCGCCGATGCCGATCAGGCCTTCGGCCGACGCATGCTCGGCGGGGGGAAAGAACCGGGCGGGCGGAAGCACGCTCACGCGGGCCTCTTCGAGTGCGCGGGGTGGATCCATGGGGTATTCCATGCCGGACAACCCATCTATAATAATGCACCGCCGCCAGCCAGAGTGAAATCGGCCATGCAGGAAACATCGAACCACGCCCCCACACCGAAACGCCTCTGGCGGTTGATGGTCGTGTTGCTGTTCCTTTCGCTGGCCCTGGTCGCTCCCTACCTGGCCGAACAGGTGCAGTACGGCCTGACCCGCGGACAATTGCGGGCCCGCTCGGACGCCGCCGCCGAGCAACTCTCCGCGTTGGCCGGATCCGCCCAGTTGGTCAAGCTATCCGATACCTCTCGGGCCTTTCGCCTCGTCGCGCAGCGGATTGAGTCGAGCGTCGTGCACATCGACACCCGCCAGGGACGGCCGGCAGCCGGCAGCGCGCTGCCCGACGAGTGGAACCATCCTTACCGCCGCGGAGCGTTTCCCTTGCAGGGCCAAGGTTCCGGCGTGATTGTCGACGAGGCCGGATACGTACTGACCAATCACCACGTCGTCAACAACGCCGACGAAATCGAGGTCAGGCTGAGCGACGGCCGAACCATTTCCAAAGTGGAGGTGGTCGGTTACGACGTGCTCACCGACCTGGCCGTGTTGAAGATTGAGGCCACGGGGCTGACGGCTGCGGCCTGGGGCGACAGCCGCGAGCTGGAAGTGGGCGATTGGGTTTTAGCAATGGGCAATCCCTATGGCCTGGACCGGACCATGACGGCAGGCATCGTGAGCGCCAAGCAGCGGCGGGGCTTTTCGCAGACCCCCTACCAGGACTTCCTGCAAACCGACGCGGCCGTGAACCCGGGTAACAGCGGCGGACCACTGGTCGACATCGGAGGCAACCTGGTAGGGATCACGACGGCCATCATCGGCCGATCGTACCAGGGAATCAGCTTCGCAATTCCCAGCGAGGTGGCCCGCGAAGTGTATGATCGGCTCCGCGAAAACGGCACGGTCCCCCGCGGCTGGCTAGGCATCGAGCCCCGCGACGTGAGGAGCGACCAGGTCGACGAGCTGAAGCTGCCGGGCCCGGCCGGCGCGCTGGTGTTCCGGGTCTTGTCCGACTCGCCCGCCGCCAAGGCAGGCCTTCAAGTCGGCGACGTGATCATCGAGTGGAATGGCGAGCAGGTGCTGGATGCCACCGAATTGCCCCTGCTGGTCGCCGCGACTGAAATCGGTTCAAAGGCAAAGATCGTCGTCATCCGAGATGGGAAACGCCGCACGTTGGAAACCGTGGTCGGCGAGCGGCCCGAATTTGACAGCCTCCAGCCCGACGACGGCCGTTAGCGCCGGGCCCGGCGGGTGACGGGCAGCACGGGCCCGTGCCGATCCCGGTGGGTGATGACTCGATGCAAATACTTGCGTAGTAATGGTTTATTGCTCGGGATGTCTGGTCGGCGGCTGTGCTTGACCCCTTGGGGGCCCAGGACTATAATCCGCCGCTCGCTCGCCAGCCGTCCCGTCGCTTCGACAGGAGTTTGCGGTGTCTTTCGAATCGTCGCTGGACACCAAGGAGCAGATCAGGCGGGCAATCGACATCGTCGAGTTCATTGGGCAGTACGTGCAACTGCGGCGTGAAGGCCGCGGATACAAGGGCCTTTGCCCCTGGCACGACGACTCGCGGCCCAGCCTGCAGGTGAACCCAGAGCGGCAGTCGTTCCGCTGCTTTGTCTGCAATCTGGGAGGGGACATCTTCAGTTTCGTGATGAAGATGGAGAACGTCGAGTTTCCCGAGGCCTTGGCCATGCTGGCCGAACGCGCCGGAGTCAAGCTCTCACGCGGCGGCGGCTCCGGCTCGGTCGATGCCAAGCGGACGATGTACCAGGCGATGGCCTGGGCCGAAGAGCAGTTTCACCGCTGCCTGACCGAGGGTGATCAGGGCCAGCTCGCCCGCCGCTACTTGGAATCGCGGAGCATCGCGGCCGAGAGTGTCCGCAAGTACCACCTCGGATTCGCGCCCGAAGCCTGGGACTGGCTGCTGAACCGCGCCCGCGACACCCGCTTTACGCCGCAGGTCCTGGAGTCGGTGGGCCTGGCGGCACGGCGGCAAAACGGTCCCGGCTATTACGACCGGTTTCGCGGACGAGTGCTCTTCAGCATTCGCGACGTCCAAGGACGGCCGGTGGCTCTGGGAGGCCGCGTCTTGCCGGAGCTCAACAGCGGCGAGGCGGCCAAGTACATCAACTCCCCGGAAACCCCGCTGTTTTCCAAGAGCAGCCTGCTGTACGGCCTGGACCAGGCCAAGGACAGCATCTCCAAGACCCGCACGGCGCTGGTCATGGAAGGCTATACCGATTGCCTGGTCGCCTGGCAGTGCGGTTTCGGCAATGCGGTGGCGGTGCTCGGCACGGCCCTGGGCGAGCGGCACATCCAGTTGCTGCGCCGATATGCCGACCGGATCGTGCTGGTGCTCGATGGCGACGAGGCCGGCCGGCGGAGGACCGATCAAATCCTGGAGCTGTTCATTGCCGAACAGGTCGACCTGCGGATACTCACTTTGCCCGATCAACTGGACCCGGCCGACTTTCTGCTTCAGCGGGGCAGCGAAGCGTTTGGCGCCCTGGCGGCCGAGGCCGTCGACGCTTTGGAGCACAAATTCCGGCAGGCGACCGCCGCGCTGGGAGCGGCCAGCGGCACCCACGAGGCGAATGTGGCCTTGGAAGACGTGCTGTCCACGCTGGCCAAGGCGCCCCGGCTCGACGCCGGCACCTCCAGCGCGGCGCGATTGAAGGAGGCCCAGATTCTGCACCGGCTGGCGCATCGCTTCGGCGTGCCGGAGGAGCGGCTGCGGTGGCGGCTCTCGGACCTGAGGGGCGGACGCCGCAAGGCCGCGGCGGCCGGCCCGGTCGCGTTGGACCAGTCCGGCAAGCTGGACAAGGCCGAACAGTGGTTGATGGAGATTGTCATCCAGTCTCCGGAGTTGCTGGTCGAGATCCGCCGCCAGGTTTCGTGCTTGGAGCTGCGTTGCCCCCTGCGGCGGGTGATTCTGGCGAAATGCTATGAGCTGGCCGAGGCCGGAGAGGTTACATTCGACCGTTTGATGCTCGAGTTCGACGATCCGGCCGTGAAGAGCGTGCTGGTCGAGCTGGACGAGGCCGGACGTGCCAAGAACCGGCTGGATGCGGCCTTGGAACTTGCGGACCTGCTGGAGACGTTTCGCGACGAGCGCGACAACCGGCAGGCGCGGCTGCGGCAGGTGCAAGCCTGCCCGGAACCCAACGAAGAGGAAGCACTTGACGCCTTGCGACACATCATCGAGCGCAAGCGGCACCGGCAGGGCATTTCCGCGCCCACGGACGGGTAGGATGCCGGGCCGGCGGTCGAGGTTGACGTTGGTTCGAGGGAACTGGCGGGAACGACCCTTGAATTCACCGATCGGCCAAGACCATAATCGGTTGTCTCAGAGCGCCGTTCGGCGCCGAAGGAGAATTTGGTGGACCATTCGGACAAAGATCTCTGTGGATTGGTCGCGACGGGCAAGGCCCAAGGATATCTGACATACGATCAGGTCAACGACTATCTCCCCGACGAAGCGGTCAACCCCGACAAGCTCGACAGCTTGTTGATGGCCCTGGAGGACATGGGCATCGAGCTGGTCAACGAAGCTCCCCAGGAGGAGGCCGAGATCGAGCCGGGCTTCGGCGACACCTCGCTGGAGCGGTCGATCGACGCCTTTGCCGACGACGACGGCCCCATCGAGGAACCCGTGCGGATGCCGCGGCCGGATGACCCGGTCCGCTGGAGCGACGACCCCGTTCGGATGTACCTGACGCAGATGGCCGAGATCCCCCTGTTGACCCGCGAGCAGGAGATCTCGCTGGCCAAGAAGATCGAGGTGACCCGCAAACGTTTTCGACGCACGGTGCTGGGCTGCGACTTTGCCATGCAGGCCACGGTCGAAACGCTGCACAAGGTGCACGAAGGCGGCCTGCCGTTCGACCGCACGATCAAGGTTTCGTTGACCGAGCGGCTCACCAAAGAGCAGATCGTGGCCCGCATGCCGCACAACCTGCGGACGCTGGAGCACCTGCTCGACCGAAACCGCCAGGACTTCCGCCGCCTGATCAGCAAGAAGCTGCCCCGCGACCAGCGGCTGGCGGCCCGCCAGCGGTTCCTGTCGCGGCGGCGCAAGGCCCTGACGCTGGTCGAGGAGCTCAGCCTGCGGACCCGCCGCGTGCAGCCGATGATGCGCGAGCTCGAAGAGATCTCCCAGCGGATGGACGACTTGCAGGCCGGCCTGGCCCGCTTGGAAACCAGCACGGCCCACAAGGACGAGCGGGCCAACCAGCGCAAGGAATTGCGCGACCTGATCCTGATTACGCTGGAGAGTCCCATCAGCCTGCGGAAGCGCTGCGCCCGCATGCGCTCGCAATACCAGGACTACGAGCGGGCCAAGCGCGAACTGTCGGGCGGCAACCTGCGGCTCGTCGTCTCGATCGCCAAGAAGTACCGCAACCGGGGCTTGAGCTTCCTCGACTTGATCCAGGAAGGCAACACCGGCTTGATGCGGGCCGTCGACAAGTACGAGTACCGCCGGGGTTACAAGTTCTCCACCTATGCCACCTGGTGGATCCGGCAGGCAATCACTCGGGCCATCGCCGACCAGGCCCGCACCATCCGCATCCCAGTGCACATGATCGACGTGCTCTCCCGCCTGCGCAACGTCTCCAAACGCCTCTTGCAGGAGCTGGGCCGCGAGCCAACCGCCGAGGAAACCGCCCGTGCGGCCGACATCAGCGTGGAGGAGACGCGGCGGGTGTTGAACATCGGGCGGCACCCGGTGAGCCTTGACCGGCCGGTCGGCGAAAGCGAAGATAGTGCTTTCGGCGAGTTCATCGAGGACAACGGCACGCAAAGCCCGCTGCGGGCCGCTTCGCAATGCATGCTGCGGGAAAAGATCGAGAACCTCTTGAAGACCTTGACCTACCGCGAACGTGAGATCATCCGCCTGCGCTATGGCCTGGGCGACGGTTACACCTATACGCTGGAGGAGGTGGGCC
>JBBDNX010000477.1:0-3302 GCA_040877345.1 Pirellulales bacterium | reverse complement strand
TCGCTCTGGCTTTCCCACTTGGGGCGGGCCTATGGTCTGGGGCGCGACCGTGGAATCTCCGATCGTCTTGCCATGGAGCTTTACTCCGTGTTCTTACGCGACCCGACCAAGGCCGACTGGGCCCACGACCCGCTGGAATCGCTGTCGTCGCTGGTGGCGCCGCACCCGCTGTTGTTTGAGCGCTGGTTCGAGGTGGCCCTGGCCCGCAACGAGCACGAGCGGGCCCTGGAGATTGCCGACCTGGCGCGGCGGCACCGCTTCTTGTCGACCTTGGAAATGGGTGGGCGCCTGCACAGCCTGCGATGGGTGCTGGAGGGGCCTCCCGAAATGCTCGACCAGGAGGCCACGCTGCAGCGGCAGGACCTGCTCGTGCGCTTCCCGCACTACGGCCAGCTCGCCGAGCGGACCAGGCAGATCAAGACCCAGCTCGACGCGATGCCGCCGGTGCCGGGCGAGGCCGACGGAAAGCGGCGCCAGGCGGCCCTGCTTTCCGAGTTGGCATCGATCGGCCAGGATCAGGAGCGGCTGCTGCGCCAGATCGCGCTTGAGCGGGTGCCGTGTGAGATGGTCTTCCCGCCCAAGCGGACGACGCGTCAGGTGCAGCAGGCGTTGGAAGACGGCCAGGCGATCCTGGTTTTCTTTTCCACGACTCGCAACCTCTACGCTTTCCTCATGACCAAAGACCGCTACGGTTACTGGCCCGTCGCCTCGGCCGGCGCGTTGCCCAACCAGGTGGCGGCCTTGCTGCGGGGCTGGGGCAATTACGAGCAGAACAAGGTGCTGGTCCAGGCCGACCTGGAAAATCAGAGTTGGCGGCAGCCGGCCGGCCTGGTGCTGGCGACGTTGATGAAGGATTCGCGGGCCAACCTGCCCGACATCTGCCGGGAGTTGGTGGTTGTGCCCGATGGTCTGTTGTGGTACGTGCCCTTCGAAGCGCTGGAGGTGAGCGACGGCGACGCGACGGTTCCGCTCATCTCGAGGATGCGCCTGCGATACGCTCCCACCCTCGGCTTGGCCATTGCCGATCCACGGCCGCGCAGGCAAAGCGGCAACACGGCCGTCGTGCTGGGCAGGCTGTTTCCTCGGGACGCCGCGGAAGTCTCCGCGCGGGCCTTCGACGGGTTGGCCTCCGCCGTGCCGGGCGCGGTCGCCGTTGGCGCGCCGCTGCCCGCTCCTGCGGCCGTTTATGCCGGCCTGTTCGATCGGCTGATCGCCTACCGCGACACGACACCCGCCGGCAATGGGGCGTACGACTGGTCGCCGCTGGAAGTCGACGGCAACTCGGCGGGCAGTAAGCTTGCCGACTGGTTCGCATTGCCATGGGGCGGCCCGGACGAGGTGATCTTGCCGGGCTTCCATACGGCCGCCGAGCGCTCGCTGAAGGGGCAAGCGGCGGAAACGGCGGGCGACGAGATGTTTCTGTCGGTGTGTGGATTGATGGCCAACGGCGCCCGGACGGTGCTGATCAGCCGCTGGCGGACCGGCGGCCAGACCAGCTTCGACCTGGTCCGCGAGTTCGCCCAGGAGTTGCCGCACACCACGGCCGCCGACGCCTGGCAGCGCAGCGTGCTGGTCGTGTCCGACATGCCGCTCGACCCGGCTCTGGAACCGCGGCTCAAGCATGAGGACGTAGCCCAGCCGCCCAAGGCGGATCATCCGTTCTTCTGGGCCGGATACATGCTGATCGACACGGGCACGTCGCCGCACGTCGGGGAGGAAGACCCGGCCGCCAAGGTATTGGTCCAGGGAGCGGCCCGCCGTCCCGATGGCCAGCCGCCCGCGCAGCCCGCCGTCGGCGATACCGAGCCCGAGGAAGACGAAGAAGACTCCCCCTAGCCTCGCCGGACTGTCAGGCCGTGCGGCGACTCCGTAGCCGGGTAGGCGGCGCGCCGCTCATCGTATGATATGGCAGCGTTGCAGTCAGTCATCGTCTGTCTTTGGTAACGGTGCGAACCAACAGCTCCAGCGCGCGATTCTGCCGCTGGCGGCCCTCAACCTGGCCGTCGTTCCAACTGGCCACCAGGTCCAGGCTGGGTATGACCACCAGGGCCCGCTTGCCGCCGTGGCCCAGCGCGGCATACGCGTCGAGTGGGGCCGCCGGCCAGTGACGCTGACCGTCGCGGTCTATCCCGTTGATCCACCAGGCGCAACTGTAACTGCCAAAATGGTCCGTCTGGTTGTTGCCGCCCCCAATCGACCGCTGGCCGGCAATCATCTCGGCCGGCTCGCCCGCCGTTCGCGGCAGCGAGCTGGACAGGGGACTCGTCAACGCCGTGGTCAAGTGCTCGCGAGGAATAAGCTCGCGGCCGTTCCACCGCCCGCCGCGGAGATATAACAGGCCGAACCGGGCAAAGTCGCGCGGGGAAATGGCCAGACGGCCGGGGCGGTCGTTTCCAAAGGCCAAGAGCGTCGGTTTGTCCTGGCAAGGCCTCGTCCTCTTCGCCGCGTTGCCCGCTCCTTGTTGCTCGCCGGCAGGCTGCGCGGTCGAGAGCTCCTTGAGCTTCGCATAAACCACCGCGTCGTCGGCGGCCCCCTTGAATGTGAAGGGGAACTTCTGGTTGTGCTCGAGCAGCATCAAGCCCCACGAGGCGCCATGCGCCACCGAGGCTTCGGCGGCGCGGGCCGCCTCGGCAGCCAGCTTGTCGTCTTCGTTGCAGACAATCGGCTTGCCCGGCCCGCCGAGCGCACGGACAGCGGCAATCCGATCCGGGATCTCTTGCACCGGCACGCCGTTGAAGTGGATCAGCAGAAAATCGCTCGCCTCGGCCACCTCTTGATCGAGCTTGCCGTCGCCTATGCCGCTGGTCGAAACCAACAGCCCCGGCGCCTCCCGCCG
Organism: Pirellulales bacterium; assembly: GCA_040877345.1. Taxonomy (GTDB): domain Bacteria; phylum Planctomycetota; class Planctomycetia; order Pirellulales; family JAICIG01; genus JBBDNX01. The sequence continues at coordinate 466 of JBBDNX010000477.1, read as the reverse complement.
GGCCAGCTCGATCAACTCCGCCTGCCCCTGGGCCGTCTTGAGCAGGCGGTGGTCGAAGCCGTCGTGCGGATACTCGTTGGCAATCTCCAATAGCACGTTGGTGAAACCCGACTCCCGGATCCAGCGGGCCGCGTTCACCACGCCTCGCCGCACGGCCGCCTCGTCGGCCAGCACCTGGTCCTGCCGCTGATAATAGCAGCCCAGGATCACGGCGATGCCCTGGCGGTCGCAGGCCTCGACCACCCGGCGGACCCGCGACAAGTATTCGCCGCGAAGCTCTCCACTGGGCTCAAAGGCCGAGTTGACCGCTCCTTCGTAGCCCGGCATGCCGCCTTGGAGGCAGATGGTGAAGGCCCGCACGCCGTGCTCGTGGTAGTCGGCCAGCGCGGCGAGGAACTCGTCGGTGTTGGCTTGCGGGTCGAAGTCGCGCCGCTTGCGGTCCTCGAATACCGCGTTGACCATCCGC
>JBBDNX010000476.1:0-3320 GCA_040877345.1 Pirellulales bacterium | reverse complement strand
GAACAAGGCGCCAGCCGGATGGTCGACGTCGGCGCCAAGCAGGTCACCGCCCGCATGGCGCGGGCCAGCGGGCGCGTGCGGATGGCGCCCGCCACGCTCGAACTGCTTCGCACGGGCGGGGCTGCGCTTAGCAAGGGCAACGCGCTCGAGGTGGCGCGGCTGGCCGGCATCATGGCAGCCAAGCAGACCGGCAACCTGATTCCGCTGTGCCACCCGCTGCCGCTGGACGCCGTGGAGATTGGCTTTGACTTTCCAGACGCCGGCACGGTTGCCATCGAGGCCACGGTGCGCGTCGCCGCTCGCACCGGAGTGGAAATGGAAGCCCTGCTGGCCGTGAGCATCGCGGCGCTGACCATTTACGACATGTGCAAGGCCGTGGACCGGTCGATGAGCGTCGAAGCGGTTCAACTCGAAGAAAAACTTGGAGGCCGCAGTGGACATTATCGCCGGCAAGGACAGGACGAGCAGCCTGGCTGAGGGCGACTTGGGCGCCGTCGCGGCCGTGCCGGGCGAGCCGGCCGGCGGCGCCGCCTACCGAGTTGCTGAGCCGGCGGCCGCGTGCGTGGGCCGGCGCGAGGCGCGGGGGCGTCTCGATCAGCTCTACGAGCCGATCCGCGATCAACTCGAAGGCTGCGAACGGATTCTGCGGGCCGAGCTGCGCAACGAAAACGCCTATGTCGACCAGTTGGTTCGCCACGGCTTCCGGCTGGGCGGCAAACGGCTGCGGCCGGCGCTGTTGCTGCTGGCCGCCCGAGCGGCCGGCAACGTGACCGATGAGCACCTGGTGCTGGCTGCCGTCGTGGAGATGATCCATACGGCGACGCTGGTCCACGACGACGTGCTGGACGGCGCGACGGTGCGGCGGCACCTGCACACGTTGAACTCACGTTGGGGCAACGAGGCCAGCGTGCTGGTGGGGGACTACTTGTTCACGCACTCGTTTTACCTGGCCAGCACGCTTTCCGACACGTTCGCCTGCCGCACGATCGGGCGGGCGACCAATCTGGTCTGCGAGGGGGAGCTGCGGCAGATCGAGAGCCGGGGCAACTTCGATCTGGGCCAAGACGAATACCTGGCGATCATCGAAGCCAAGACGGCCGAGTTGTGCGCCTGCTCGTGCTTGTTGGGGGCCCATTATGCCGTTACCGGTGTCCAGCAGGGGCGGGCTGTCGAGGAGGCGCTGGCCCGCTACGGCAGGTGGCTCGGCATCGCCTTTCAGATCACCGACGACCTCTTGGACCTGGTAGGACACGAGGCGGCCACCGGCAAGTCGATGGGGACCGACCTGGCCTTGCAGAAGCCGACGCTGCCCATAATCCGCCTTTTGGAGCAGGCCGGACCGCGCCGGCACGAGGTGGTTGAGCTGCTGGCGGGAAATTCCAGCCGGCCGGAGGCACTGCAGGCCTGGTTCCAGCGGACCGATGCGCTGGCTTATACGCGCGAGAAGGCGGCCGAGTTTGCCCGCAAGGCCAGCGACGAATTGCGCCTGCTGCCGGCCAGTCCGGCGCGGGAAGTGCTACTGCAGTTGGCCGGGTTCGTCGTGGACCGCCGGCAGTGAGGTCCGAACGCAGAAGGCAGAGGTCGGAAGGCAGAGGTCGGAAGGCAGAGGGCCTGAACGGCAAAGTGAGGCTGGCTTATGGCAAAGAAGCGACCCCGTAAGTCTGAACCGTCCAGCCGTGGGCGCAAGCGGCAAGAAGACGAACTGGTGAGAAAACTCCCCGACGAGACCGAGGCTTCGCAGGAGTGGGTTGAACGTCTGTCGACCGGCAAGGCGGTGGCCACCGGCGGCAAGCAGGGAGGCAAGCAGACCAAGGAGGGCCAGGGCGGCGGCAAGGGATAGGACCCCTTGGGTGAAACCTGCCGGCGTGTCTGGTCCGCCGGACGCGGACCAGGCGGTGCTCGTCCCAGGCGGCCCGCCATCCAGGGGAATGCCTCCTCCCTCCCGTCCCGCCTCCTCGCGTCGCGCCAGGCCGCCTTAGGAAGAAGCCGTTTCCACTTCTCCTCTTCGCGGCTTTGGGCCTTGGCGAGATCGTCGGCGCGTCGGGCTGGTGAGGCCGGCATGGCAGAGAACCAGGCCCAGGTGCAGCCGTCTGTTGCTTGAACCGGCCCGTGATCGGCGGGAGAATCAAGACAGGAAGCATCCAGCAGGCTGGGCCGATTCATGATCCAAGACGATACCGCCGGCGGCCGCCAGGCGGACCTCGAACAGGTCCTGGACTCCTTCGCTCGACGCCGGGCCGACGGCGAACAGATCAGCCACGAGCAACTGCTGGCCGAACATCCCGATCTGGCCGAGGAGCTCGCGAGGTACTTCGCCGCGGCCCAGCGCCAGGCCGAGACCTCGGCCGCCGCCACGCCGGCGCCAACCATCGAGCTGGACCCGCCGCAGACGGCCGCCGGCTCGGTCGGGGTGCAGGGGGATGCCACGGTGGCCTGGGGAGTGGACGCGGGACGCGCTAGGACGGGGGCCCGCCGGCTCACCGACGCGAACCGGCAATTCGGCGACTACGAGCTCCTGGAAGAAATCGCCCGGGGCGGCATGGGCGTGGTTTACAAGGCGCGGCAGGTCAGGCTCAACCGCCTGGTGGCCATCAAGATGATCCTGGCCGGGCAGTTCGCCACCGATCGCGACGTCGAGCGGTTCTATACCGAGGCCCAGGCCGCCGCCAACCTGCGGCACCCGCATATCGTCGCCATCCACGAAGTCGGCGAGCACGACGGCCAGCACTTCTTTTCGATGGACTATGTTGAAGGCCAGAGCCTGTCGGCGCTGGTCAAAGATCATCCCTTGCCCTCCAGGATGGCCGCCGATTTCGTCCAGACGATCGCCGAGGCGATCCACCATGCCCATGAGCAAGGCATCCTGCACCGCGACCTCAAGCCATCGAACGTGCTGGTCGACCGGGCAAACCAGCCGCGGGTGACCGATTTCGGCCTGGCGCGGCGGATTGAGGGAGACTCGCAGCTCACGGCCACCGGCACCGTGGTGGGCACGCCGAGCTACATGCCGCCCGAACAGGCGGCCGGAAAACGCGGCGCCATGGGGCCGGCCAGCGACGTCTATTCGCTGGGCGCCATCTTGTACGAGCTGCTCACCGCGCGGCCCCCCTTTCAGGCCGCCACGTCGCTGGACACGATGCTCCAGGTCCTGCACAGCGAGCCGGTGCCCCCGCGGCTGCTCAACCGGGCGGTGGACCGCGACGTGGAAACGATCTCGCTCAAGTGTCTTCAGAAGGATCCGCGGCGGCGGTACGCCTCGGCCCAGGAGTTGGCCGACGACCTCCAGCGGTATAGCAATCACGAACCGATCCTGGCCCGTC
>JBBDNX010000475.1:0-3325 GCA_040877345.1 Pirellulales bacterium | reverse complement strand
GCCGGCAAGCACGATGCCGTCGAGCGGTTGGCCGATGACTTCCGGCGGCAGCATGCAACCAGCCCCTTGAGGCCCGCAGCCGACCATGTACTGGCTACTTCGCTGATCGCGCTCGGCAAGTTCAGCGACGCGGTTGCGCCGCTGGAATCATACCTGGCCGCCGAGGGCAAGAGTGAAGACGCTTGGGCCCAGGGACAGTTGGCCGTGTGCCATGCCCAGACCGGTCAGCTCGATCGGGCCAAGGAGCTGTTCCGGACGCTGGCGCGCAACCACGCGGAGCATGAGGCGATCCGGCCCACAACCAGGGCGCTGGCCGAGGCAGCCCTGCGAGCGGGCGACCCGGATTGGGCGGCCGAGCTGTTTGGCACTTTGACTGACGATTCGCAATCGTCCGGCCTCACGGCCAAGGGCTTGTCGGGCCTTGCCTGGAGTCAGTTCAAAGCGGGCAAACTCGAACTGGCGGCCGCCACCTTCGAACGGCTGCTCGAGCAAGCTCCTGCAGGCGAACTGGCTGCCGAGGCGTCCCTGGCTCGCGGCCAGATTCTCGGGCGGCTGGGCCAGGCCGAGCAGGCGCTGTCGATGTACCAGCGAGTGATCGCCGAGCATCCACAGAGCGTTCAACTGAGGCAAGCCTTGTTGGGCGCTGCCCGCCTTCACGATCAACTCCAGCAAGATGCCCTGGCCGACGCGCTGTATGCCCGGCTGGAGGCCGAGTTTTCCGACCACCCGCGGCACGATGGCGTGGTTTACGAATGGGCCTGGGTGCAGCGCGACCTGGGCCGGCACGGCGAAGCCGATGCGCTGTTCGAGCGGCTGCGGGGCCAGGCTCCGCGGGGCCGCTACTGGGCCGACGCGGTTTACCGGCTTGCCGAACGGGCCCTTGACAGCAACGAGCTGGATCGGGCCCTGGAACTTGCGGAAGAGTTGCTGGCCGGCGACGCCGGCGGCGAGATCCGGCCCCACGCCCTGTGGTTAACGGCCCAGGTGGCCATCGTCCGTGAGCAATGGGACCAGGCCACCCAACCGCTCGAACGGCTCGTGGCGGAGTTCCCCGAGCATCCGTTGTCCGCCGCAGGCGGACTGGCGGACTATTACCTGGCCGAGTCGGCCTATCGCCAAGAGGATCTGGCTGCGGCCGAAGCGCGGTTTGCCCGGCTGGCCGAGCAGGCTTTAGGCCGCCGCGAGAAATGGCTGGCCATGGTCCCACTGCGGCGGGCGCAGATCCTGGCGCAGCAAAAGCGGTGGCGCGAAGCACTGGAATCGGCCCAAGCGATCGCGGCCGAGTTTCCCGGCTTCGAGCAGCAGTACGAGGCCGATTACGTCATCGGCCGGGCGTTGGCCAGCCTGGCCGAGTTCGATCGGGCTCGCGAGGCTTACCTGCGCGTGACCCGCTCGCCAACGGGAGGCAAGACGGAAACGGCCGCCATGGCCCAATGGATGATCGGCGAAAGCTACTTTCACCAGCGCAACTACCAGGCGGCCCTGCGCGCCTACCTGCGCGTGGAGATCCTCTACGACTATCCCACCTGGCAGGCAGGGGCGCTCTTGCAAGCGGGCAAGTGCCACGAGCTGCTGGGCGACTGGCAGCAAGCCGAGAAGTTGTATGAGCGGATTGTGAAGCTGTATACGGAAACCGACTTTACCGACGAGGCCGGGCGGCGGCTGCAAGCGGCCCAGGCCCGCCGGATGCCTCCCGAGCCGCGACAGGCCAAAGGATTGGTGCCATGAACGTGCTGAAATCAATCGACAAGTGGATCATGCGAACGATGTGCCTGCTGCTGCTCGCTGCGGCGGTGCTGGGCCCGCGGACATTCGCTCACGGGCAATGGGCGGGCGACCGAGTGGCCGTCGCGGGCGATGAACAAGGTCCGGACCGGCCGGCCACGCCGGAGGATGGCGAGCAGCCGGCGGCCGATGCGGCAATCCCGTCCAAGAACATGCTGCAGATCATCAAGGCGGGCGGCATCCTGATGCTGCCGATCCTGTTGTGTTCGTTCATTCTCCTGGTCTTCGTGTTTGAACGTATGATCGCCTTGAGGCGGCGGCGCGTCGTCCCGCGGCCGTTCGTCAAGCGGTTCCTGCACCAGTTGCGCCAAGGAGAGCTGAACCGCGAACAGGCCCTGGCACTGTGCGAGGAGAACAAGAGCCCGGTCGCCGAAGTGTTCGGCGGGGCGGTCCGCAAATGGGGGCGGCCGGCCGTCGAGGTCGAACAGGCGGTGCTCGACTCCGGCGAGCGGGCGGTGACCGGCCTGAGGCGCTACGTGCGGGTGTTCAACGCCGTGGCGACGGTCAGCCCGCTGTTGGGACTGCTGGGAACCGTGTTCGGCATGATCGCCGCCTTCAACGAGATCGCCACGGCCGATGCGATGGGCCGGCCCGAACAACTGGCCGCCGGCATCAGCGAGGCCCTGATCACCACGGCGGCCGGGCTGACCGTGGCCATTCCGGCCCTGTGCTGCTACCTGTTCTTCATCAGCCGCGTCGACCAGTTGGTCGTCCAGATCGATGCCCTGGGCCAGGAAGTAGTGGAGGTGATCTCGGCCGAGGGTCTGCAGGCGGCCAACCAACCCAAAGCGTCGCGGGCCAGCCGGCGCGACGCGGCCTGATCCGGAGTAACTGCACGATGCCCCTGAAAACGCATATCGACGAGCAGCCGAGTTTGAACCTGACGTCGATGATCGACGTGGTGTTCCTGTTGATCATCTTCTTCATGGTCGGCACCCGGTTCGCGGAGATGGAACGCAAGATCGGCTTACGCGTGCCGGAGGTGAGCAATGCCGCCGCCCTGTCGGCCGCTCCGGAAAAGAAGGTGGTACACGTTTACCGCGACGGGCAGTTGACGCTGGACCGCGACTCGGTCTCGCTGGCCGATCTGACCGTGCGGCTGGCCACCGCGCGCAGCCAGTACCCCGACCTGGGCGTGCTGGTGCGAGGCGACGCCCAGGGGCCGTTTCAGAACGTGGCCGAAGTTCTGAACGCCTGCAAGCAGGCCGGCGTGGCCGAACTGGCGATCTCCGTCAAGCTGTCGAATAGCACGAGGTAGCCGTGAACGGATTGCGCATGGAGCGGCTGCTCGACTGGTTTCGCGGCCCCCAGTTGACCTGGAGCCTGCTTTGGCTGGGCCTGGTGATGATCACCTGCGCCTTGCTGGCCTTGATGGTCACGCGCTGGGGCCAGTCGCGTCCGTTGCGAAAGTGCGTGGTGCTGTCGCTGTTGACGCATCTGCTGTTGGCCACGTATGCCACCACGGTGCAGATTGTGGCATCCGCGCCGGGCCGCGTGGAAGAACCGTCGCTGCGGATTACCTCCGTCGGGGGGGGGGCCC
>JBBDNX010000474.1:0-3330 GCA_040877345.1 Pirellulales bacterium | reverse complement strand
AGGCGCCCAACCGGACCGCCTTGTCTTCGGATGTTGCGTGGTCGAGCAGATCGGTGAGACCGGCCGACTGCCGCAAACCGACCAGGGCCGCCTGGCGGATGAATGGGTCGTCGTCGGCCAGTCCCTGCCGGACCAGGTGGACCGACGAGCGGCCCGCGATGCGCCGCAAGGCCTCCGCCCGCACCGCGGGCGGAGAAGCAGGCGCTGCCAAGCAATTCAAGTCCAAGTGCTCACGATCGAGTAATCGCACCAGCAACGCGGCCATGGCCGACCGCTCGGACGCCGCCGGATCATCCGGAGTTGTGGGCTCCAGCGATGCCAGCCGCTCGGCCAGCCAGCGGTGGTCGCCGATCGCGGCCAGGGCAGAGATGGCCAGGGCCTGGATTGCAGGCTGGTCCGATTCGCCGGCCGCTTCGCGTAGGATCTCCTTGCCCAACTGTCCTTGTCCCATCAACTGCCGGGCCGCCCGTTCGCCGAGCTGGCGGTCGGCCGAGCGGACCGCCTCGCCCGGCTGCTGCGGTCGCCGAGCGGGACCGGGCGCGGCGCTGCTGACTTTCCAGACACGTCCCTTGCCGTGCAGCGTGTACGACTTGTCGACCCAATCGCTGACGAACAACGACCCGTCCGGCGCCACCGCGATGCCGACCGGACGAAAATCTTCGCCGCCGGTGACAAAGGGCTCGGCCGTCGCCTGGAACGACGCTCCGCGCGGCACAAGCCGGTACCGCTCGAGCCGGTGGTCGCCCCAGGAAGTGCACAGCAAGTTGCCGCGGTAATCATCCGGCAAACCATCCGACTGGTAAGCTACGACTCCGGACGGTGCCTCGCCGGTGCCGGCCACCATGGGCAACGTGCCGGGCAGCTCGCCGTCCCAGGCGGTGAACGGGTGCAGGCCCTTGCGTCCGTTGCGAAAGCGGTAGCCGTAGTCACCATCCGGCACGATGTGCAGCAACCGGCAGGGGGGCCGCGAGTCGGGATCGTTGTCGACGGCGAACAGGCGCCCGTAGGCGTCGAGCGCGACGTGAAACGGATTCCAGAAGCCGGTGGCCACTCGCACCAGACCGCTGCCGTCGGCGGCCATGCGATAGATGCTGCCCCCTTCCCCGCCGCCGGCGAGCTCAGTGCCGTCGCCTCCAACCAGGCGGTACTTGGCCCCCAGGTTCTCGCCCAGCCCAAAATAGACGTTGCCGGCGAAATCGAAGGCGAAACCCGAAAGGCCATTGTGCGGGTAGTCGCCAGGGGTCTCCAACTGGGCGATCGTAGTCCGCTGGTCCGCCTTGCCGTCCCCGTCGTTATCGCGCAGGCAAAAGATCTCGTCGCGCGTGGCCACGTAGACTGTGCCGTCGTGGTAGACCGCCAGGTTCATCGTAAAGCGGCTTCCCTCGAAGAACGTGCCGACATGATCGGCCCGGCCGTCGCCGTCGGTATCTTCGAAGATGCGGATCCGGTCGGCCGGCGGGCCTTGGTAATCGTCCGGACGAAAATGCGTGTGGCTCTCGACCACGAGCACGCGCCCCTTGGCATCCACGGCGATGCCGGTGGGCGTGACCAGGTCGGGCTCGGCCGCGAACAGCTCCACGGTCAGCCGCCGGTCAGCCGCCGCCGGCAGTTCCAGGCCGCCGGCGGTGGCCGGCCCGCACAGCAGGATCAAACCCAGCAGCAACCGGTGCATGCATCCCTCGAAAGAAACGTGTCCACGCCAACCCGCCGGTTGCGAGTCTAGTAAGGCCGGGCAGCCGGTGCAAACGGCCGGCCGTACCGGCGGCACCACCCGACGATAGGGCGGCCGGAATGGGCCTGCTATGGTAAACTTGCGGCAGGCACAAGTTTCTCGGCAAGCGGAAACGGAATCACACACTCGTCATGGCATCCACCACCGAGCCGCACTTTGACCTGTCAGAGCACGGAATCACGGTCAGCGAGGTGCTGCGCAACGCCGTGCCGGCCGTGCTGTACGAAGAGGGCATCCGGGGAGACAAGTCGGCCATCAGCTCGGCGGGGGCGCTGATGGCCCGATCGGGGTCGAAGACCGGCCGCAGTCCCAGGGACAAGCGGATCGTGGACCACCCGGCCAGCAGCGGCGACATCTGGTGGGGCGACGTCAACATTCGGCTGGACGAGCAGACGTTTGTCACCAATCGCCAGCGGGCGGTCGACTTTTTGAACACGCGGCAGCGGCTGTACGTCTTCGACGGATTTGCAGGGTGGGAGCCGAGGCACCGGCTCAAGGTGCGGGTGATCTGCGCCCGGCCCTACCACGCGCTGTTCATGCACAACATGCTGATCCGGCCGGCGGCGGAGGAACTGGCGGCGTTCGACAGGCCGGACTACGTGATCTACAACGCCGGGCAGTTCCCGGCCAACCTGCACACGCGCCAGATGACCTCCGACACCAGCGTCGATCTGAGCTTCGAGTTCAAGGAACTGGTGATTCTGGGAACACAGTACGCGGGCGAGATGAAAAAGGGCGTCTTCACGCTGATGAACTACCTGATGCCCAAGCAGGGAGTGCTGTCGATGCACTGTTCGGCCAACGAAGGCGGCGAGGGGGACGTGACCTTGTTCTTCGGGCTGTCAGGCACCGGCAAGACGACCCTCTCGGCCGACCCGCGGCGGAAGCTGATCGGCGACGACGAGCATTGCTGGACCGACGAGGGCATCTTCAACATCGAAGGGGGCTGTTACGCCAAGTGCATCCACCTCTCGGCCGAGAAGGAGCCGGACATTTTCAACGCGATCCGCTTCGGCGCGCTGTTGGAGAACGTGGTCTACGACCCGATCAGCCGCGAAGTCGATTACAGCGACGCCTCGCTTACCGAAAACACCCGGGCGAGCTATCCGATCGAGCACATGGCGCAAGCCAAGCTCCCCTGCCTGGGCGGCCATCCCAAAAACATCATCCTCTTGACCTGCGACGCGTTCGGCGTGCTGCCGCCGGTGAGCAAGCTGACGCGGGAGCAAGCCATGTATCACTTCATCAACGGCTACACGGCCAAGGTGGCCGGCACCGAGGTGGGGGTGAAGGAGCCCGAGGCCACATTCTCGGCCTGCTTTGGAGCGGCGTTTCTCGTCTGGCATCCAACCAAGTATGCCGAGCTGCTGGCCGAGAAGATGGAAGAGCACGACTCGCAGGCCTGGCTGGTCAACACCGGTTGGACGGGCGGCGCGTATGGCACCGGCTCGCGGATTCGCCTGGCCGACACGCGGGCCATGATCGACTGCATCCACGCCGGCGAGCTCGCCGACGTGCCGACGATTGAGGATCCGGTCTTCGGCCTGGCCATCCCGACGCGTTGCGTGCCGCACTTTATGCACCAGCGAGCAGCGACG
>JBBDNX010000473.1:0-3335 GCA_040877345.1 Pirellulales bacterium | reverse complement strand
AGGCGTGCATCCGCCCCAGGAGCCGCCCCAACGCTGCCGCGCACTGACGCCCCCGCTGCCGACGCTCGGCAGCCGGCCGCGCGGCTAGCTGCCAGCCGTACAAGTGCAGGTTCTCGGCCCCTTCGATCCATTGCGTGGCCAGGTAACTGTGCCAACGAGGCCCCACCGGCCGCGGCTCGCAAACCGCGATCGGCCTCGCCGTGGCAATCCCCCGCTTCAACAGGGCATGGCCGCGATACCAGGCCTCCACCGCCCGGCCCCGCCGCACTAGGCCGCACATCGCCTTCAACCAGCTTCGGGCCCGCGTGCGTTTCAACGCGACCCGCACCCGCTGGCCGGCCAGCGGCAGCGTGGCCTGCACGACCAGGCTGCGGTGCGTGAGCTTGATGGGCCGATCGACGTTGGCCTGCAGCAAGGCTTCCGGATCGGCCATCAGCCTGGCAAGCTGCCCTGGCGACAGGTCGCTTACGGCGTGCCCGACGACCTCACCGTGCGACAGGGCGTAGAAATCGCGGTTGGTCCGCAAGGCGCGGCGGTCGCGGCCGCCGGCGATCCTCCGCGCCCGGACCGCCGCGCGGCGCATCAAGTCGGCCGCCGCCTGCCGCCGATCTCGCACCGCTAGCCGCGGTCGTTCGGCCAGGTAAGTCCGCCAGAATCGCCAGGCCTCCCTCCAACTGAGGCGGCCGATCGAGGCCGCCGCCAGCATCACCAGGCTCTCCCGCGACCGCCGCCAGCCGAGTGGCCCGGAGAGCCGCACGCCCGGCAGGTCGATCAGGTACAACTGCGGCCGGTCGTCGCCTGGGCCCTCGCCGCTGTCGAGCCGCACCAGCACGTTGCCCGTGTGCAGGTCGTTATGAAAAACTCCCGCCTCATGGGCGGCCGCGCACAAGCGGGCCAGCCCGGCCAGCAGCTTGCGGCGCAGCGCGCGACGGGCGGGCGGGGGCAAGCCCGCCAGACGCTCGTCGACGAACTCGTCGAGCGAACAGGCCTGGGCGACCGCCTCGGTGACCAGGTAGTTCTCGTAAACCAGGCCGCCTCGCCGCTGTTCGCCCACCGCGACGGGCCGGGCGGTAGGCACCTGCCGCCGCTCGATTTCCAGGGCCCGGCGATACTCGCGCTTCGAGGCGCTCTGGCGCATCCAATGGCGGCTGGCCTTCAGCAGCGTCGAGCAGCGGTAGTGCTTGACAAAGAACGTCCGCTGGGGCAGATCCACGCGGTACACGGTGCGGTGCGGCCCGTTCTTGACAATCTTGGCTTGGCCACCGTCCAGCCATTCGGCCAGGCGGAGCCCCCGCGGGCCCGTCAACAGGTCGCTCCATTCGGGCGAGATCTGCCACCGCACCCGCTCGCCATCCGCGGCGCTGGCGGCCGGGGAATTGTCCTGGGTCGATTGCCCATCCATGGAGTCCACCGTTTCGAACCGTCCTTGGTTCTGCTGAATCTGATAGCATCCCGCCCCGGTCGGCGGCAAGGTCAGTACACGCCTTCGGCCGGGTTATAGCCGAGCTTGTCGCCAAGTTCCAGGTCGGCCTGGGCGGCCTCGGCGTCGCCTTGTTTCTGATACACCTGCCCCCGGTGGTGGTACATGACGGCCAGGGCATGGTCGCACGAACGGCGATAGCGTGACAGCATCCTGGGATCGACGGCGCGGAGCCGCGGGGAGTTCAGCACCCGGTGCTTGCACGTTTCCTGGCGCGCGATCGCCTCGTTCAAGTCGTCCAGCGCCGGCTCGTAGTGGCCCAGCAGGTAGTGCAGGTACCCTCGGGTATCGAGGAAGTGAGCCCGCGTATCGTCCATGCCGCCCCGATCGCCCAAGTCGTCGCCCAAGAGATCCAAGGCCTTTTCAATGTCCTGCATGGCCTCTTCCAGCTCGATCCCCGCGATGGCCCGGGCATAGGCGCGCGCGTTCAGCCGGATCGGATCGTCCGGCCGGTCCGCCACGGCCCGGCTCAAGTCGGCGATCGCCTCGCCATGCCGTTCCAGACGCTGCAGCGCCATGCTTCGACCCAGGTATCCTTGGGTGAAATGCGGCGCCATCTGCATCAGCTTGTTATAGTCGTCGAGGCTTCCCTCCACGTCGTTGACTTCCAGGCGAACGCCGGCCCGCCGGTAGCGGATCGTCTTGTCGTCGGGCTTCCAGCTCGCGGCCCGGTTCAAGTCGGACAGGGCCCCCTCCACGTCGTCGATCTGCAGTTTCCGCTCGGCCCGGTCCAAGAGGGCTTCGGCCATGGCGGCCTTGCCGTAGTCGATTGCGCCCGACCGCAGGGCACTGGAGAGCAGCAGCGCCACGAACACCAATACCAGGCCCCATCGCCATACCAGGCGTCCCACCCGCCGAGCGCCCTCAGTGCGGGTCCGCTCGCCCTCGAAGTTGGGCGGGATCGGAAACCCGAATTGATCGACCTCGTTGGACGGTGGCTTCATCGGCTGCGCTCCTCGACGTGGACTTGATCTACCTTAGCGTATCCCGAGCACCCGGTATCGGCAAGCGCACCGGGGCCGGGCAAGCCCGAGGTCCCTTCCCCCAGGCCGGTTTGGCCCTTAAACTACTCGCTTTACCAATCTGAATCACCAGCGAGGCTTGTTTGCGGTCATGGCCAAGAAGCCAGGTACGTATCGCTTCAGTTTCGGTCCTTGGAACATCTCGACCGGCGCCGACCCGTTCGGGCCGCCGGTCCGCAAGGAAGTGCCCTTTGCCAAGAAGGTCCGCGAGTACAAGCGGCTGGGCTTCACCCACGTGCAGTTGCACGACGACGATGTGGTTCCTTCGGATTGGGACGTGACCCAGACCGCCAAGGGGGTCGCCAACATCAAGCAGTTGCTGGCGGGCGAGGGGATCAAGGGGGAGTTCATCGCGCCGCGGCTCTGGGAGGATCCCCGGACCATCGACGGCGCCTACACCGCCAACAGCGCCGCCGCCCGCCGCTATGCCCGCGATCGCTCGCGGCGCGCGATCGACATCGCCAACATGCTCGGCATCGACCTGATCGTCCTCTGGCCCGCCCGCGAAGGGACGTACATCCGCGAGGCCAAGGATCCGAACGCCTCGGTAGGCCTGCTGGTCGACGCCATCAACGACATGCTGGCCTACGATCCCAAGATCCGCATCGTGGGAGAAATGAAGCCCAACGAGCCGATGGACCAGGCGTATTGCCCCACCGTGGGCCATTTCATGGGGCTCTGCTACCGCGTCAGCGACCCCAGCCGCGTCGGCGTGCTGATCGAAAGCGCGCACAGCATCCTGGCCGGCCTCGATCCGGCCGACGACATGGCCTATGCCCTCTGGCACGGCAAGCTCTGGGGCGTGCACCTGAATGACCAGAACGGCCTGAAAT
>JBBDNX010000472.1:0-3342 GCA_040877345.1 Pirellulales bacterium | reverse complement strand
GGAGCTGTTCAACCAGACCCACATGCTCGACAGCCACGCCGGCACGCACCTTGTGCCGCCGTCGTACGCGCTGCCGCCGGAGGGTTTCGACAACTCGCAGCTCTCCGCCGAAGTGCGGCAGTGGCTGGCCGAGTACGAGGAACAGCACGGGCCGCGAGGAACGAGCGACGTGACGACCGAAAAGGTGCCCCTGGAGCAGACGTGCGGTTGGGCCCGCGTCGTCGACGTGCGGCACCTGGCCGGCACGACGACCAAGGCCGACTGGCCCGCCTCGCCCGAAATCACCGTGGCTGAGATCAAGAGGTACGAAACCGAGCACGGCAAGCTCAACGCGGGCGAGATCGTGATCTTCCAGACGGGCCACGTCGATCGGCACTTTCGCCCCGGCCTCGAGGGGGAGGCCTGCCTGGTCGAGCCGCTCGCCGGCAAGAGCGAAGGCTGGCCGGCTCCCGGTCCCCAGGCGGTCATGTACCTGGCCGAGCGAGGCATCCGCTGCCTGGCCACCGACGGGCCATCGCTGGGGGGCGTTGATCCTAAGCGGGCGCTGATGACCTATTGGGCGCTCGGCAGCCGCGGCTTGGCGGGCGTCGAGTTTTTAACGGGCCTGGAGCAACTGCCCGAGAAGGCGTACTTCCTGTTCGCCGCGGTCAAGATCGAGGGCTGCCACGGCGGCCCAGGCCGAGCGATCGCGGTGTACTGAGCTGCCGAAGGCAGAAGTCAGAAGGCAGAAGGAGGAATAGGAACACGGAGGGACGAAGACTGGGGCACGCTACCGCTTTGCCCCAGCCACCCGGGGCGGACTTCTGTCCCCCCTTCCCCCGCTCTCCCCTTCCCCCCTTCCTCCTCACTCGTGGCGCAGGGCTTCGATGGGGTCCATCTTGGCTGCGCGGGTGGCCGGATAGAGGCCGAAGATCACGCCCACGCACATCGAGATGCCGAAGGCCAAGGGGATGGACCATTCGACGATCACCGGCTCGACGTTGCGGATCACGGCAGGCAGGTTGACCATGGCCGTGGGAAAAGCCCGCTCCAGGCCGGCCAGAAGCCAGGCCGTGGCGGGACGGCAGGTGAACCCGCCCAGGATGCCGCTCAGGCCGCCCAGGACGGACAGCACGACGGTTTCGACCAGGAACTGCCTGGCGATGTCGGACCGCTTGGCGCCCAGGGCCCGGCGGATGCCGATTTCGCGGGTGCGTTCGGTCACGGTGGCCAGCATGATGTTCATGATGCCGATGCCGCCCACCACCAGCGAAATAGCGGCGATGATGCCGAGAAACACGATGAACATCAACCGCGTGGTGCGGGCCTGCTCCAACAGCTCCAGGGGCACCGTGACACCGTAGTCGGCGGTGGGATGATAGGCGGCCAGCGTATTCTTGACCACGTCGGCCGTTTCCAGCACCTGGCTGACCTTGGACACGCGGAGCGTGATCTGATTGAGCTCGACGATTTCGCCTTCGAACGATCCGCTCCGCCGGGTGACGACGATGTCGCCGATGCGGGACCAGAGGGTGCTGATCGGAATGTAGACGTCGTGCGAGTAATCTTGCGAGTCGAGCGAGCCGCCGATGCCGGCCGACGGCGCCCGGTCCTTGGTCACGCCCACGACGACGTAGTAGTGCTTCTCGACCAGCACCGAGCGGCCCAGCGGATCTTCGTAGGGGAAGAGCCGCCGGGCGGTGCCGGCCGCCAGCACACAGACGTTTTCGTTGTGCTTGAGCTCGGCGTCGGTGAGGAAGTGCCCCTGGTCGATTTCCAGGCGGGTCACTTCGGCGTATTCAGGAGTGCAGCCGACCAGGCGGCCATCGAGCAGGCGGCCCGCGTAGCGGAACTCGCGGCGGATCTCCCGCACGGGGAGGGCCTTTTCGATAGTGGGCACGGTCTCTTGGAGCCGCTCGAAATCGGCCCGCGTCAGCCCGTAGGGCGAAGGCCCCCGCTGGCCGGAGGTGGTTTCGCTGGGAGGCTCGATCGAGCGGACGATGATGTTGTCGGCGCCCAGGCCTTCGATCTGCTTCTGGACGGCGACGCTGATTCCCTCGCCGATGGCCAACAGCCAGATCACGCTGGCCACGCCGATAAAGATGCCCAGCACGGTCAAGAGCGACCGGAGCGGGTGCAAGAGGAGGTTCTTGACCCCCATTCGCCAGGTTCGGAGCCAGAAGGAGATCATGTTTCCGGACGTGGCACCGGCGTGCCGGCTTGCTTTTCGACCGCTTGCACCGCCACCGTTTCAGGCGCGGTCGGCGAGGACTTGGGCAGCTCGACCTTCGAGAGATGAACGCGCGGGTTCATCAACACTTCGTCGTTGGCTGACAGGCCGTCGCGGATGACGAGGAATTTGTCGTTGGTCGAGCCGATCAGCACTTCCCGCGGCTCCAGGCCCTGTTGGCCCCGCGACAACAGGCAGTAGTGCTTGCCTTCGCGCTCGACGACGGCCTGGACGGGAACCATCAGCGCATCGGGCGTCGTCTCGACGCGAATGGCCACCTTGGCAGTCATGCCCGGCCGCAGACCGGCGGGCGGATCGATGATCTTGATGTAGCTGGCGTACTCTTTGATGTTGGCGTTGAACCAGTTCTCCTGGGTCGGGTAGGGATCGACCCTTTCGACCAGGCCCTCCAGCGAGACGCCCGGCAGGGCATCCATCTGAATCTTGACCGGCATGCCGGCCTTGACCAGGTCGATGCGGGCTTCGCTGATCTTGGCTTCGACCTGCATGTTCTTCGGGTCGGGAAGGCGAATGATCGCCTGACGCTCGCGGACCTTGGTGCCGGCGCGTATACCGGAATCGTCGTCGCCGCGCCAGCGGTCCCGGTCGTTGGCATACACCACCTGCCCGGCTTCCGGCGCCGTAATGTGGCAGTTGGCGATTTGCTGCTCGATGGCCGCCAGCTTGTCGATTTCGATCTGGTGCTTGGCCAGCTCGCTGGTGAGCTTGGCTTCGCCTGTCTTGATGTCGGCATCGTGCTTCTTGAGCGTCTTTTCGCGGGTGTAAACGCGCAGCACCTCCAGCTTGGTCTTGGCGACGTCGAGCTCCTTGCGGTTCTTTTCGACGGCGAAGCGATCGGCCTCTAACTGGATGTCGGTCACGTAACCCCGGGCCGCCAGCTTCTCGCTGTAGCGGAGATATTCCTGGGCCCTGCGGAAGTTCTCCTCGGCCACGAAGACCGCGCTTTCCAGCGTTTCTTCCTCCTGCTTGTAGGTGCCCAGATCGTATTCCTGCCTGGCGAACCTGAAGGCTTCCAGGTCGTTCTGGGCCTGGGCGACCGTGGCGGCGCTGCTGTTGAGGGCGATCCGCTGGGTGGCCAGATCGGTTTGCAGCTTGGCGTCGTCGAGCTTGAC
>JBBDNX010000471.1:0-3342 GCA_040877345.1 Pirellulales bacterium | reverse complement strand
GCCGCACGCCATCGGTTGCGACGGCCTGGTCGACGAGGTACGCATCTCGAACGCCGCCCAGCCGATCGACACCGTGCCTGAAGGCCCGCGGGTGGCCGACGAGCAGACGGTCGGCCTGTGGCACTTCGATGACGTGAGCTTCGAAGACGCCTCCCGCTTGAAAAACCCCGCCCGAGTCAGTCTGCCGCAACTCGAGAACTCCAGTTGCCAGGCGGCCGATCCGGAGTTGAAGCTCGTCTTGCTCGACCGGTCGGCCCGCGAGTCGTTTCTCAGCGTGCGGGCCGACAGCGAGGGCCGCCTCTTCGCCGGCGGCCGCGAGGCCCTCTTTGCTTACGAGCCGGATCCGGCCGGCGGCTACCGGCCCCGCCGCGAGCTGTATCGCTTTCCGCCTCACTCCTGGATCACCGACATCGAGATCCGCGGCAACGACCTGTACGTGATGACGGCCAGCGCGATCTACCTGTTCCCGGAGGCCCGGACCGCGCTAGCGCCGGTCGAGCCCAAGCGGCTGATCTGGGGATTGCCGCTGGATCTGCACGTGACCATGCACGGCCTGGCCTGGGGTCCCGAGGGAGACCTGTATTTTGCCGCGGGCGATCCGCTGTTGAACTATGGCGACTTCGAGCGGGCCGACCATTGGGGGCATTGGACCATTTACAGCCAGCCGGAAGGCAGCGAGACGCCATACACGGGCGCGGGTGGCGTGTTTCGCTGCCGGCCCGACGGCAGCGGCCTGGAAGTCCTGGCCCGTGGGACGCGCGGCAGCGACGGCCTGGCGTTCGACCGGCACTGGAACCTGTTCACCAACGACAACGACCACGAGTCGCTGGCGCACCGCTACTCGCCGGCGCGGCTGTTGCACGTCACGCCGCACGCCGATTTCCATTGGCCTCGCGGCTGGATGCCCAGCATCACCCCGGAGCGGGCCGAGCTGCTGGAGCCGGTCTACGACGGCATGGTCCGCGGCGTGCCGGTGGGCCAGGCCTACTACGACGATCCGTTTTTCCCGGCCGAGTATCGCAACAACCTGCTGGTGGCGCGCTGGGACCTGCGCTCGGTGACCCGCTATCCGCTCGTGCCGCGCGGCGCCAGCCTGAGCGCCGGCGAGCACCAACTGCTGTCGGGCCAGGGCAATGCCCGCCCGGTGGGCGTTGCCGTCGGCCGCGGCGGACGCGTGTTCGCCGCCATTTCGTACATGGCCCAGAACGAAGGCTCGCCCACGTATCCCAGCGACCTCGTGATGATCACCACCGACGACGACGCGCCCGGTTCTCCGTTCGAAGCATGCGACGTGACTCTTGCCGACGAAGCTCTGCTGTGGCGGGAGCTGTCGCACGATGCCTGGTCGAGGCGGCTCGCCGCCCACCAGGAGATTCTCCGCCGAGGCGGAGACGTGCTGGCCGAAACGTCGGCGCGTCTCAAGAATCTTACTCCCGACGATCCGGCCTGGCTGCACCTGCCCTGGCTATCGGCCGCCAGCAACACCAGCGAAGCTGCGGGCTTGTTGACCGGCCTGGCCGAGCACCCCCGCCCAGAGATACGGCTGCAGGCCGTGCGGGCGCTGACGGAAATGTGGCAACGTGCCGACCGGGCCGGAGACAAAGCAGGCGCCAGCGCTGATGATCAAGACGCGCGGCGCAAGGTCGTCGTTCGAGCGCTGTCGGATCCCAGCCCGCCGGTTCAGTTGGCTGCCTTGGCTGCCTGCTTCTCGCTCGACGGTCCGGTCCCCGACGAGGTCGCGTCCGCCGCGGCGCGCAGCAGCGACAGCTACCTGCGTCAGACGGCCACGACGCTCTTGGCCCAGCGCGCCGGCATCGATCGGCTGGCCTCGCTGTGCCGGGCCCCCGACCTGCCTGGCCGGCTCGCCGGAGTTCTGGCCGCCGGCTGCCGCTTGACTGTGCCGCCGGCCACCGGGCCGGTCCCGGCCGAGCTCGAGTTGAAGTACTTTTCGCCCAATGCCCTCTTCGTGATCGACTATGCCGACGCCCGGATCGACTTGCGCGACGGCCGCCGCGTAGGCAGCTTCACCATTGCCGAGTATTGGAAGACGATTCCGCATACGGTGGAGCAAGAGCGCATCTTTGAGCTGCTGCTCGCCATGCTCGACGACCCGGCCGAGGCCGTGCGCCTGCAGGCCGCCCATTTCCTGTACTTGCTCAACGATCCACGCAGCGAAAGCTTGATCCCCCGCGCCCGCTCGCGCGGCACGCTGGAGCGGCTGGCAACGGCGCCGTACCAGGCGATCGACGCCCTATGGCTGATCGGGCCGTTCGATCCGGTCACCGGCACCGCCGCAGCCGCCGCAGCGCGCGTCGGACCGGTCGAGGAGGGACCCGTCGACCTGTCGGCCCGCTACGAGATCGGCGGCCGTACTCTCGAGTGGCAAAAAGCTGCCTCCGAAAAAGGTCAGTACGATCTGGCGCCCTTGCTCGCCCGGAGCGGCAGCGGGCCGGGCGGCGTCTGCTACGTCTATTGCCGGCTCGAGAGCCCGCGGCCGGAGGCGTGCATGCTGGTGGTGGAGTCGGATGGCGAGGCGAGTGTTTGGCATAACGGCCGTCCCGCCGATAGCGCGGACGCACTGCTTTTGAAGCTCGAACCGGGAAGCAACGACCTTCTTGTGCGGCTGAACGGGACCGCGGGCAAGCTGACGTTGGGCCACCGGGCCGACGGCGACGTGCGCGTCACGCTGCCGGAGAAGCTGGGGTTGGAGACGCTGGCCGAGCGGCTCAAGAGCGCCACGGGCGACGCCAGCCAGACGATCGCGGCTGAGTTCCTGGAAGTCGACTGGTCCAAGGCGGCCAGCCAGGGAGATTGGGGGCGGGGCCGCAGGTTGTTTGGCGGCGACGCGCTGGGTTGCGTGAAGTGCCACGCGGTCACGGCACAGCAGTCGGCCGCCGGCGGCCCGAGCCTGGCCGACGCGGCCCGGCGATTTACGGTGGATCATCTTGTCGAGTCGATCCTGCTGCCCAGCAAGCAGGTGGCGCCTTTGTTTCGCGCTACCAGCGTCGAGACCGACGACGGGTTGCCGGTCACCGGACTGGTGGTGCGCGAAACGGACGACGAATTGGAGTTGCTGTTGCCTGACGCCACGCGCAAAGTTCTCGACAAGCGCCGGATCGAAGCCCGCGCGCTCCAAGAGCTCTCGCCGATGCCCAGCGGCGTGGTAAAGACTCCGCAGGAGCTGGCTGACGTGTTGGCCTACTTGCTCAGCGACAATCCGGTTCCCCCGTGAGGGAAGCCAGAAGTATGAACACCCGACGACTCCAGCTTCGCGATCCTTTTTTTTCGCCTCCTCAGCAGAATCTGTGGGTGGTCTCTTAACGATTTCGGGCATGGAAGCCC
>JBBDNX010000470.1:0-3348 GCA_040877345.1 Pirellulales bacterium | reverse complement strand
CACCCGTTTGCCCACCCGATCGACCGCCGCGATCCGCCGGCCAACCGCCCGCCGCCGAAACGAGGCCAGGCCGGGTGCGATTGCGATCGGCTTCAGCCGGCACCGCGGGCGGTGTACGCCCTGGACCCGGCTGCCCACAATCGCCGCGATCCCCCGCTTCATCGTTTCCACTTCAGGCAATTCAGGCATGTCTGTATGGGCGGGGGGGAGTGGAGCAATTCCGGCGCGCCGTGGCGCGTATCCGATTCCGCCTTCCTCCTTCCGCCTTCCTCCTTCTGCTGCCCCCCCGCCCTTGACCCTCCGACCAGGGTGGTCGAGAATCAAACGTTACGTTGGCCGTTTCGCAGCCGACCGTCCGACCCTCCTCAACCAAGCCAAGTCCATGCCAGTCTCCAGTCACGTTCCTACGGCCGAGGGGCGCTTCGGCGAATTCGGCGGCCGTTACGTGCCGGAGACGCTCACACGAGCGCTCGATCAACTTACCGCCGCCTACGACGAGGCACGGCTCGACCCGCACTTCCAGCAGCAGCTCGACGGGCTGCTGGCCGCTTTCGTCGGCCGCCCATCTCCCTTGTACCATGCGGCTCGATTGAGCTCCCGCCACGGCGGGGCGCAGATCTACCTCAAGCGGGAAGACCTCAATCATACCGGCGCGCACAAGATCAACAACACGCTGGGACAGGCACTGTTGACACTGCGGATGGGCAAGCGCCGCGTCATCGCCGAGACCGGCGCCGGCCAGCACGGAGTCGCCACCGCCACGGCCTGCGCCCATTTCGGACTCCAATGCGTGGTCTACATGGGCGAGGAAGACATCCGCCGCCAAAAGCTCAACGTCTTCAATATGCGGATGATGGGCGCCGAGGTTCGGCCCGTCGCCAGCGGCTCCCGCACCCTGCGCGACGCCATCAACGAGGCCATGCGCGATTGGATGGGCTCGGTCGACGGCACCCATTACATCATCGGCTCGGTCGTCGGACCGCATCCCTTCCCTCGAATCGTCCGCGACTTCCAAGCGGTGATCGGCCGCGAAACCATCGATCAGTGCCGCCGCCAGTTGGGCCGCCTCCCCGACGTCGTGGTGGCCTGCGTCGGCGGCGGCAGCAACGCCGCCGGCATGTTCTACCCCTTCGTCGACCTGCCCCAAGTCAAGCTCGTCGGCGTCGAGGCAGGCGGCCGCTCGTCGGCCCCCGGCGACCATGCCTCGCCGCTGTCGTTCGGCCGCCCAGGGGTCCTGCACGGCAGCTACAGCTACGTCATGCAGGACGAAGACGGGCAGACCTGCGACGTTCACTCCATCTCGGCCGGCCTCGATTACCCGGGGGTCGGGCCCGAGCACAGTTATTGGAAAGAGACCGGACGGGTCGAGTATCTGCACTGCCGCGACGACGAGGCCCTGGCGGCCTTCGACGAACTGGCGAGGCACGAAGGCATCCTGCCGGCCCTGGAGAGCTCGCACGGTGTGGCCCGCGCCGTCGAGCTGGCCGCCACTATGTCGCCGGACAAGCTCGTCGTGGTCTGCCTTTCAGGCCGCGGCGACAAGGATGCCTTCGAAGTGGCCCGCCTGCGCGGCGAGCCAATCTAACCGGCCTGGCGCGGCACGCAAGCGGTGAGAAATGTCGGCCATCGACCAGTTGTTCAAGCAGCTTCGCTCGCGCGGCCAAAAGGCGCTGATGCCTTTCATCACGGCCGGCGATCCCGACCTGGAGTTCACCGCCGACGTGCTGGCCGAGCTGGCCCGCCGCGGTGCCCACCTCTGTGAGCTGGGGATTCCTTACAGCGACCCCATTGCCGACGGGCCGGTCATCCAGGCCTCATACACCCGAGCATTGGCGGCGGGAGTGAAGTTGTCGCAGATCCTCGAAATGGCCGGCCGTGCGGGTGCCGGCCTGTCGATGCCGCTGGTGACGATGGTCAGCTATGCAATCATCCACCGCCGTGGGCCCGATCGGTACGTCGTCGAGGCCGCCAGGGCCGGCGTGGCGGGCATGATCGTCCCCGATCTGCTGGTCGAGGAGTCGGCTCGGCTGGCGGAGCTATGTCGCGCGGCCGATCTCAGCCTGGTCCAATTGGTCACTCCCACCACGCCGCGGCCGCGAGCAGTGCGCATTGCCACCAGTTCCACCGGCTTCCTTTACTACGTATCGGTCACCGGGATCACCGGCGAGCGGACAGCATTGCCCGACTCGCTGGTCGACGACGTGGGCTGGCTCCGCGAACAAACCGAGCTGCCGATTTGTATCGGCTTCGGCATTTCCACGCCCCAACACGTCCGGGCGCTGGCACCCGTCGCCGACGGGCTGATCGTCGGTTCGGCCATTGTCCGCCGCGTTGCCGAAGCCGGTATCCGCCCGCGCGCCCAGGTGCTGAGCGAGGTCGGCGACTACGTTTCGACGCTATTGGCGGCGCTTAACAAGCAGTAGCGACAGGCGCCCCGGCCCGTCCTTCAGCCGTTCCACCGATTTATCTATTTTCACCATCCTTCGCTATCAATTTATTCCTCCCTATCCCACTGCGGATGCTTGACCGGGCCGGATTTCGTTGCGTAAACTTGCAAGGGAGATCGCCCAATCGTCGTAGCGTAGGCTTCCAGCCTGCCGATAGATCCCAGAGGCAGATCCTCCTGGCCGGGCAAGCAGTTGCATGCCGGCTTTGCGGTTAGCAGGAGGCCGATGGCTGATGGATTCAAAGCGTTCTCACGCACCGCTTTACCGCTTCTTTTCCGGTCTGGCGGAATACACGTTTCACTCCCGGCTTGGGGTCGCTGACCCCCCGCTGGTGGAGTATATCGCCACGCTGCTCACGCGGTTCGTGCATTGCGACGCCATCTACACGGTCCGCGCCCCCTCAGGTCGCCGTCTGGAGGAAGTGGCCGAGATGCTGCTGGAGGCTGAGGCCCGCATCGGCGACCCCCGCCGCGAGGTACACCGCCACATCGGCGACTTCACGCTGTTTTGGACCGGGGTCTACCCGGAAGCCTTGCGGCGGCTGCAGAAACCGACTCGGCTGGACCACTTCGTGGATTATTGCGAGCAGGGCAAGCGGGCTTACTACATCGCCAGCACGATCGAGACCAAGGACAGCGCCGGCGAGAACGAAGTCCTGGAGCGGCTGAGCCACGACTTCGAGCTATGCGCCTACGGCCTGGGCGAGCTGCGCCGCGAGTGGGAGCGCCGCGACCCCGACGCCGGCGGCCCTACCCGACCCATCCTGATCAACTAGCCGCCCCCATCCCGTAGAACGGAATTCATTCCGTTTTCACTGCCGGCTTCTCCTTGTCCCCTCATCCCCTTGTCATCGTCGTTCCCCCCGCGTTCCCCTTGTCGACTTGTCCCCTCGTCGCTTCGC
>JBBDNX010000469.1:0-3352 GCA_040877345.1 Pirellulales bacterium | reverse complement strand
CGCCTCACTGCCGCCCACAAGTGCGATTCCGTGATAGAATAGACTTTCACGGGGGCGACTCCCAGACCGAACAGCGAGGACCAACCAGGTGAAGCGCGCCACGGCCACGGCCGGCTGGCCGACCGACGCAACGGTCACGCAGCTTCCACACCTCGAGACCTTCGCCAGGGCGGCCGAGCTGAGCAGCTTTACGGCCGCTGCCAGGTTGTTGGGACTGACCCAGGCGGCGGTCAGCCAGCGGATTCATGCCTTGGAAACGTCGCTGGGCATGGCGGTTTTCCACCGGCAGGGTGGCACGATCGTGCTCACCGAAGCGGGCAAGCGGCTCTACGATTACGCGCTGCAGATCCTTGCGCTGCACCAGGAGGCCCGGCAATCAATCACCGGCGAGGAGCCGCTCGTGGCCGGCGGGCTGGCCCTGGGCGCCAGCACGGTCCCCGGCGAGCACCTGTTGCCGGCGCTGTTGGCCGTTTTTCACCAGCGATACCCCGGCATCCAGCTCAAGGCCGACATCAGCGACAGCATGCAGGTGATCGGCCAGGTCGAGCGCGGGCAGGTCCAACTGGGCCTGGTGGGGCGCAAGAGCGAGAACCCGCAGCTCGAGTTCCATCACATTGCCACCGACCGGATGGTGCTGGTCGTGCCCCAGGGTCATGCCTGGAAAAAGCGGAAGGAAGTCTCGCTGGAAAAGCTGTGCGAGCAGCCGCTGATCCTGCGGGAATCCGGTTCCGGGCTGCGGCATTGTTTCGAGAAGTCGCTGGCCGAGTGCGGCAAGTCGCTGAGGGACTTGAACATCGCCTTGGAGCTTGGCAGCAACGAGGCCATCAAGGAGGCGGTCCAGCGCGGAATCGGCCTGGCCGTTCTATCGACGTATGCCGTCGATAAAGAGGTCAAATCGGGTCGACTGCACCCGCTGCGCGTGACCGGCCTGCGATGCGATCGGGAGATCTTCCTGGTATGGGACCGCCGCCGCGCACTGTCGCCGCCGGCCAGGGTCTTCAAGTTCTTTTTGGAGGCGAATCCGATCGCCGAGCCGTCTTGACCGGACGAAGTCGCGGCTCACGGCAGGCGTTTCTGAAACGTCTGCTCGAGGAGGCCCTTCAGACCGGCTACCAGCGGGCGGCCCAACAACTTGCTCAAGAAGGGCATGTCGCCGGTGACGTAGACCTCTTGCGCGTCGACGCGCATTTCCAGCTCGACTCCCGGGCCGAAGAGCTTGACACGGTCGCGATCGGCCGACCATTCGACCCGCTCGAGCAGCGAGCCAAACCGGTCCAAGGCCTGGGCCACGGTCTCCTCGAGCCGCAAGCGGGCCTCCTCCAGGCTCCGCCCGTGCTTTACCGACAAACTGATCAAGGGCATACTGTAGTTTACGCGAGAAGTGGGATGTGGCTCGAATCTTTTCTGGCGATGCTGCTGCTGGCGGCCCTCCTGACGGCAGTCGTCGTCGCCGTCGGCTGGCTGCTCTTTGGCGAATGAAGGCGAAGCGCCGCACAATTCTTCGACGGATGCGGGGTCAAACCTCGTTGTGCGCCACCGCCGCCCGATCCGCCAAGCGAGTCAACCAGGAAGGCGACCAGCTCGATCGGCTCTTGCTCCCCTGGAGACGCCGGCTGCCGATGCCGCCCGGCTCGGGGAGCATCCGGTTCACCCATCCCAGCAGGTCGGCGGTCAGGCCGGGAAACAGGCCGTGAAACCGGGCGGCCACCGCCGCCGGCAGCGATAACACGACTTCGGCGTCTCCCCGCCGGCAGGCCGCCACCACCTGCCTCGCCGCACGTTGAGCACTCATCGAGGCAATCGGCAGCGAATCGCTGATGCTGAACCAGGCATACTCGTTGCGATGGCGGCCCTTGAACCAGGCATTGCGGTGGCTGCCGGTCCGCATCAGGCCCGGGCAAACCGTGGTGACCTTGATGCCGTCCTTGGCCAACTCGGCCCGCAGCCCCTGGGAGAGTCCGACCAGGGCAAACTTGCTGGCCCCGTAGGGGAGCAAGTGGGGCATGCTCAGCTTGCCGCCAATGGAGCTGATGTTGACGATCCGGCCCGACCCCCGCCAGCGCATGTGAGGCAGGACCGCCAGCGTGGTGTACAGCGGCCCCCAGAAATGGGTCTTCATCGCTTCCTGGTAGTCGGCCAGCGTCATCACTTCCATGGGGCCGACCTGAATCGTTCCGGCATTGTTCACCAGCACGTCGATGCGCCCAAAGTGCGTCAGCGAGGTGCGCACCAGGCGCCGGACCTGGTCCTCGTCGGTGACGTCGCAAACAACGGCCAGCACCCGCGCTGCGCGGCTCTCAAGATCATCGCGGGCCCGCTGCAGTTGTCTGCGGTTACGGGCACAGATGATCAACCTCGCGCCTTGAGCGGCAAATTCCCTGGCCAGCAACAGGCCCAGGCCCCGCGACCCTCCGGTGACGAGCACGGTCCGGCCGGCCAGGCCGTACGAGGCCTCGAGCCACGCCCGGCGCGCCGCCATCAGTCCCAGCCCGCAGCCGGCTGCCAGGGCCCACTTGGTTGTGTTGTTCATTGCTTGCTCCTCGAGAAATCGGAGTCGGCCAGATGCCCCGCAAACGCGCCCCACACCAGATGCGACAATACCATGATGGCGGCCCGCCGCCTCGGCCGCCGCGTATCGGGTTCGAGGATGCCCGTCGCCGGCAGCCACCCCAGGTAACCGGCCGCCCACAGCAGCAGGCCGAACGCCGCGCCGCGGGTGGCGGGGGGAATCCGGATCAGCGGCATGATCGAAGAGTAGACCGCACCGGCCGCCGACCCGTAAGCGAAGTGGCATGCCAGCGCCGCCCACCGCTGATCCGGCTCGTCCATGTGCTGGTCCAATCCGATCCGCCGGGCGATGCGCTCGGTAATCCGCCGCGGCTCCAGCGGATATCGAAGATGCCAGGGCAAGCGCCGATGCATTACTTGCATGGCGACCGTCATCGGCACCGTCGCCGCAAGGCCTGCCAGCGCTCCTCGGGCCAGGCGGTTCATTCGATACCTCCATAATCGGACTTCAGGGTTTCAAGACGACTTTGACGCACGAGTCCTCTTTCTCGTTGAACGTGCTGTAACAGCCCGGCGCTTCGTCCAACCGCGCGCGGTGGGTGATGATCAACGACGGGTCCACGTCGCCGCGCTCGATCCGTTCCAACAAGGGACGCATGTAGCGGTGCACGTGCGTTTGTCCCATCACCAGCCGCAGGCCCTTGCTGAAAGCCGCGCCGAAGTTCACCTTGTCCAGCAAGCCGCCGTACACTCCGGGGATCGAAACCGTGCCCCCTTTGCGGCAGGCCTGGATCGCCTGCCGCAGCACGTGCGGACGTTCGCTTTCCATCATCACCATGGTCTT
>JBBDNX010000468.1:0-3357 GCA_040877345.1 Pirellulales bacterium | reverse complement strand
GGAACGGGCCGGAGGCCCAGGGGACGCTCGAGGAGGCTAGGCAGACCGTGGTGGTCGCGATTCTCGCGGCCGCTCGTGATAACGCGGGAAAGCGGACCTCCAAGAGAAAGGCTCGGCTGGAGGGGGATCGCCTTAGCGAACGATACGTGCGGGCGGCCGCGGCGGCCGCCGCCGGGATGGACGAAGCACACCGCGAGAAGGCGTTTCTGCTGGCACTGGCCACGGCGCTGGACCGCTCGGACCTGATTGGGAAATACAGCACGGCCTGGAACCTGGGCCGCACGGGTGAGTCGGACGTTGAGCGAAACGAGCGGCTGGCGTTGATCGGCCGTCCTGCCATGCGGGGCCGCGAGGACCTGGCGGCGCACTTCGGAGTCTCAGCGGCCTTGACGGTGCTGACCGGGCCGGGTTGGGCGGAGTCGCTGGGAGTCGGCAAGGAGCTTCGCGACGCCAAGACCGAGAGCGGTTTCAGCTTCAGCGACTTGTGCGCGGACCTGGCGGGCATTCGCTTTGCCCAGCGGGTGCAGGCGGGCGAGCTCCCGCTGTCCGAGCTGGCCGATGAGTTCCGGGTCGATGCTCATCTTCCGGATGTGAGCGGCTTGCCCGACGGCCTGAGCGAGGAGGATTTCCGCAGCCGGTATGGCTCGATCGGCGACGGCCGCTTCACTGAAGTGCTCGGGGAAATCCGCGGGCGGATCGCCCAACTCGAGGAAGGTGGCAGAGTAAAGGAGGAATGAATCGGCAGGGCTGAATCGAGAGGCAAAACACTGCTGGGCAAGCGAGCAGTGGCACCCGACGCAGTGGCACCCGACGCGGGGGAACGGGGGAGACGGACGGACGGACGAAGACTGGGGCACGCTGACGCTTTGCCGCAGCCACGCGGCGGCGTCTCTGATTCCTCCTTCCTCCTTCTGCGGTCACCCCTTCTTGGCGTGGCGGCGGCGGAAGACGCGGCGGGAGGGGCGGCGATGGTAGGTGGCCTGGTAGCCGTAGTGCACGGCGAACCACTCGGCAAAGCGCTCGCGGTCGATCTGACTGCTGTTGCGCTCGTCGAGCAAGTGCCCCAGCTCGTGGATCAGGATGTTGTTGAGGTAAAAATCCTGGATCGCCTGCTCGGTCCAGATCAGCGACCAGGTGCCGGGAGACTCCTCGACCCAGCGGCCGCCGTACATGCGGGCCTCGTTTACCTGATTGGGCTTGGGCGGCTGATGGTAGCACTCGATCAGCGTCTGTTCGATGGGATATAGATAGATGGCCGATCCCCATTGCATGCCGTAGCAGGGGAAGCCTTGCTTCTTGTGGGTCATGCGGCTGAATTGCACGACCTCCAGCGGCTTGACGAAATCGCTGGGCAGTTGGCTCAGCCGCTGGCGCACCTGATCGGGCGTGACGACGTGCCGATAACCCTTGCCTGGCGGCTGCACGACAAACCGGTATCCGCTGTGCGTTTCGGCCGGCTCATGCCAGTCTTCCGGCGGGACAAAGGGAAGCCGCTCGTTGGCCTGGCCGCCGCGGGCCCGCTTGCTGAGCGGCGCGCGCCGCGCCACCGACCGGCCCGGTGCAACCGGACCCGTCTGACGCGGATTAATGCCGCCGATGTTGAGCTGCCGAGTGCGACGCATCGCCAACACGCCTCGAACGAACTTTCAGGCTCTGGAGCCTGCATAAATCCACCCAATCCATGGTGAGCGGCATCTCGGGGCCGCCCTTCCCGTCCAATCCCTCGCACGATTACCGGCCCACGGCCGCGGGCCTCGACATGGCTGAACAGCCAGTAATCCATACTAGGAAGCGGCCGGATCATAAAACAAGTGAACACCGTAAATACATGCCCAGCAGCGAGTTACAACTTCCAGACTGCGACTTGCGTCGAGGGCGGAAAGCGGTCCCGGACGGGCTTTGAAGCGATCCGGCCGGCGGGTATAAGGCGGCCTCGAGGGTGCGAAATCGCGCTTTGGCGCACGTGCTGGCTCGGCGGCTTCCGGGCGAGCATCGAGTAAGCTGGAGCGGGTTGAAAAAGGACCCAGCGCGAGTGCCGCGGATGGACAACGACATCGCCGTCAAACATGCTGCCTGGCAGTTCAGGCTCCGCGATTTGTTCGCGCTGTTGTCCGCACTCAGATGATTGCCAGCACGATGAGGGACACGGCCACGACGATGGCCAGCGTAGCGCCGCCGACAATGAGCCAGGTCGACTTTTGCCAGTCTTTCCAAGGGAGGCGCCGGCGGGACTTGCGCTTGCGGCCCGACTTGGAAGGCCGCTTCTTGATGTCGGAACCTTCGCCGGCCGTGAGCCGCAACCGCGCGGCCGAACTGGGGGGCTCGTCTTCGATCTTAATCGTGTATTCGTCGACCGGGCCTAGCGGTTTGGCGACGGGCAGCTTTTGGCGGCGGGCTTCGGAACCGCCGGGTCCTCGCTTCAAGCTGGAGTCACCGGGGGACGATTGCGAAGAGGGGCCTTTGACCGTGGGCCGGTCGTGGATGCGGCCCGTGTCGGTCAGGGCGCTAGTGTCCGGGGCGGGCGCGTGGCCGGGCGGCAGCGACTTGGAAACCTCGGCCGCCGGACCGGTGGAGGCTTGCCGGCGGGCGTGGTCGAGGCGCAAGGCGTCGTTGCCCCTGGAGATGAGCCACTCGGTCAGGGCCTCGCTGACGTGGCCGGCGGTCTGGTAGCGCTTGTCGGGCGACTTGGCCATCATCCGCGCGCAGATGGCGACCAACTCGGCCGGCGCGTCGGGCCGGTCGATCAGGATGCCTGGGGGTTGCTCGACCTGGTGCTTCATCAGCCGTTGCGAAAGCGTCCCCTCGGGGAATGGCGGGTGCCCGGTGAGCAGGAAGTAGAGCGTGCAGCCGAGGCTGTAAATGTCGGCCCGGCTGTCGACGTTGTGGCTGTTGAGCGCCTGCTCCGGGGCCAGGTAATCGGCCGTGCCCAGCACGGTTTCGTCA
Source organism: Pirellulales bacterium (assembly GCA_040877345.1). GTDB lineage: Bacteria > Planctomycetota > Planctomycetia > Pirellulales > JAICIG01 > JBBDNX01. Next base: position 414 of record JBBDNX010000468.1, on the reverse strand, counting down.
TGGGCCACGGTGAGCGAGGCCTGCGACTGGTCGGAAAAGCGGGCCAAGCCCATGTCGAGGATCTTGACGGTGCCGTCCGGATCGACCAGCAGGTTGGCCGGCTTGATGTCGCGATGGATCAAGCCCACTCGGTGTGCATGGACCAGCCCCAAGGAAGCCTGGCGGATGTAGTCGGCGGCCCGCTCGAATCCCAAGGGTCCCTCGACCTTGACGAGATGCTGCAGGTCCTGGCCCTGGGCGAACTCCATCACCAGGTAGTGCTGGTCTCCTTCGTTATCGACGTCGTAGGCCCTGACGATGTTGGGATGATCCAGGGCCGCGGCCGCCCGCGCCTCGAGGTAGAAACGAGCCAGATACGAGGAGTCGTTCACTCGGTACTTGGGGAGCACCTTGATGGCCACTCGGCGGTGCATG
>JBBDNX010000467.1:0-3362 GCA_040877345.1 Pirellulales bacterium | reverse complement strand
CGAACTCGATCGTCACCTCCACGCCCCGGCAGAACCCCTGCCCGCTGCGGTCCGTCACCGGCGCCACCTTCCGCCGGCTGCTCACGTTCACGATCCCGTCGATGTGCCCGGCTACCGCCCGGGTCGCCGTATAGTCATACACCTTCAGCAGGTCCTTGAGCGCCTCGGCCCCATCCGCTGCTTCCGTGATCGACAAGTGATTGAGCGACAGGTGCGAGATCAAACGCCACCGCAGCTCTTCCATCGGCAGCCCCGCCGGCGCCGTCGGCCCCGCCACCGGCACGATCCGCCGATAGGGAGCCTGGCCTTCCAATTGAAACTCCCACGACTCCCCCCCCGCCGCCCGCAGTTGTGCCGGCAGGTCCCGGTTCGTGCAGGTGGCCGACACCGTCAGCACCTCGGCGGGCGGCCTGGCCGGCTGGAACGAAAGATCGACCAGCGAGAGGTAGACGTCCGTGCCCGCGTCGTTCTTGCGCACGCCGGGCCGCCGCGTCATCGCCCAGTAGGCCGGCTGCTCGGACGTGGGCGAGGCGTGCTTCCGCCCGTAGAACGGCTGGTAGGCGATGGTCTCGTGCGTGTCGAGGTTCGTGCTCTCCACCGAATCGACGCTGTACACTTCCATCGCACCGTGGTGCCGCACGTCGGGGATCACCAGGTACTCGCTCTTGGCGTGCGAGAGGTGGATCGGGTCGGCTTCCTGCACGAACAGGTTCACCGCCGGCGTGCAGCCCAACCGGAAGGTTTCGGCCTGCACCTGGGCCTCCAGGTTCGGCACCGAGCGGTTCAAAAACAGCAGGATCTCCAGCCGGCTTCCCAGCCGTTTGCGGTCCAGCTTCTCCAGCCCGGTGACGTCGGCGAACAAGAACTTGCTCGGAAAGCTGAAGTATTCGCTCAGCAGCCGGTAACCCACGAACGACCTGCCCGAGTAGGGCAGCAGCCCTTCGTCGCGATCGAACCCCACGGCCGCCAGGCATTCCTTGCCCAGCACCAGCGGCGGCGGATCCGTTGGCGCGCCCCCGGCCCGCACTACTACCTGCGTGACATGGTTGAAAATCAACTCGTACAGCCTGTGGACCAGCGGTTCCTCGCCGCTCAAGAAAAACCGCAGCCGCTGGAGCTCCAGTTCAGCGAAATTGGTGCCTGCCGCCGCCTTCAGCTCCAGGCGGATCATCGCCTTGGCGTTCGACGACCCGGCCGGCGCCACTACGTCCTTGCCGAACGGCGCCGTCTGGTACCGCGCCATTGCGACCTCGATCGGCCACAGCGTCACCGGATAGGCCGTCCGGTAACGGCAGGGCATCCCCTGGACTTCCCGCGAGCGCAACTGGCTGTGCCGCGCAATGGTGTGCCCCTTGGGCAGCTTCCCCCGCTGCGGGTCGACCACGAACTCTACCACGGCCATCGACGGGATCGGCGCCAGGTAGTGCGGATACAGCGTCCCCAACAGCGCCTCGGTCAGCTCCGGGAACTCGTCCTCCAACTTCAGCCGCACCCGCGCCGTCAGAAAGGCAAAGGCCTCGATCAATCGCTCGACGTGCGGATCGTCGGAGACCCCCGTCTCATGCTCCAACAGCAGCCGATCGGCGATCTTCGGTCTGTCGCGGGCAAACTCCGCCCCCAGCCTGCGGATGAAGGTCAGCTCGTTCTCGTACAACGTTTCCAGCGGATTGCGCGTCATGACGTCGACTGCACCTCGCAGCGGCCCGTCGCCGGCTGGACCACCGTGTCGAACGTCACCGGCTCGGGATCCGGATCCAGACGCAGCCAGGCGTCCACCATCAGCCGCAACGTACGGTCCGCTTCGCTGGCGGCCTCTCGCAGACTCACCCGCACCTTCATCAGACGCGGCTCGAAGCGGCGGATCGCGTCTTCCACCGAGCGCCGCAGCCGCTCCCGATCCTCGAGGCTCACGATGCTCGACGAGGTCAGGTCGGGCAGCCCGTAGGTCAGGATCGACTGGGCTGCTTCTACAAAATCGGCCGGCAGATCGGAGAGGGTCTGCCGCGTGTTCAGCAGGGCCTCCAGGTCGCGCTTGACCGACTCCTTGAGCTCGCGCAGCCCCTGCGAGCGGCTCCAGGCAGGCTCGGTCGACACGTCCGGCTCGGAGTCGATCAGGCGATCCAGGAGCGAGGGAAGCAAGGGCTGTTGCGAATCGACGCGAGGCATCCCGCTCTCTCTTCAGCTATCAAAGCCGCCGGGCCGACCACCCAACCAAACCGCCGGGCCGGCACGGCCGCCGCGGCATCCAAAGGTCAATCGTAATCCATCCCCATCAGCCAACCAAGAGGGCGCCGCTGGCCAGCCGCTCTAGGCTCGCATCCACTTCCCGCCGAAGCACGTCGCCCGAAGCCGCCGCGTCCCCCTCCACCGAAAGCTCGCCCGAGGCCAGCAGGCCCGCGAGCACCTCTACCAATTCCTCCCGGCCGCGGCTGCCGTCCAGGTGCCGCAGGACTACCGCATCGATGTCGCTGAGCTGCGCCGGGTAGTGCCGCATGTTCGTCACGTAGCCGCCCCGGGCCGCTTGCAGCCGCGCCAGTGGACTGGACAGCGGCCGCTGGCCCGCTTCCACCACCAGCCTGGCAGGGTGCAAGTGCAGGTGCACGAGTCCCGCGCCCCAGCACTTCCACAGCGCGGCGGCCAGCGACGGCCAGTCCGCCGAATCGAACCGCCCATCCCCGCCGGCCCCTGGACCCCCCAAGCGGGACAACACCATCTCCCAGAGCGTCTCGAAGGGCACCGACCGGGGCCACAGCTCGAAGAGCAGGACCAAGGCCGCCTTGACGAGCGGGTGGTTCGTCGAAAGCGACACCCCTTTCGGCGAACGGAATCCCTCGGCTTCGGCGGATTTGACGTCGGGCTGGTCCGATTCGGGCTTGGCATTGGCGGTCAAATGAAACCGCCGAAGCGTCTCCGGGGGCGGGGAGCGCTCGATTTCAACTGCGGCGTGGCACAACAGGGTGCGGCGAAAGGTGCGGTCGTGGAGGAAATCGAGGCGCTGCTCCAGCTCGATGTGGTTGGCCGACCAGCGCTTCAGAGTCTCCCATGCTTCCGGCGAAAGCTTGGCCCCCGCGCCGCTGGGCTTCGCCTCGGCCAGGTATTGGAGGCCCTTGGCGGCGGCCCGCTCGACGAACTGGTGAAAGTACAACGGCTCGTTGCTCTCCTCGAGGTGCTCGTGCAGCAGGTAGGAATCGGTCTGCGTGCGCAGCAGCATCGCTTCTTCCTGCAGCAAGAGCGAGTAAAGCGACTTGGCATCGTGGACGCCTGCGATCAAGAAATCGAGAAACTCCCGCGCCTGCCTCACCTGCTCGAGCGGCCCGGACCGCCGATCGATGGCATAGCACATCATCTCCCGGATCATGCCC
>JBBDNX010000466.1:0-3364 GCA_040877345.1 Pirellulales bacterium | reverse complement strand
AGGGATTGAGCCTGGAAACGCACAGCCTGGACCATCCTTGCCCGCTCCTCCAGAAAGGCGATTTCGACAAGGCCAAGGCGACATTCGATGGCTGCGTCGAGCTGATGAACCGCGTGCCGGGCAGCCGGGCCGCCGCCTTTCGGGTTCCCTGCTGCGATTCGCTCAACACGCCCAGCCCGCGGTTCTACGCCGAGGTATTCAACCAGGTCACGCCGGCGGGGCACTTCTTGTCGATCGACAGCTCGGTGTTCAACGTGCTCACCTCCGCGGACGCCCAACTGCCGCGTGAGCTGGTGCTCGACGGCGAAGGCCGCGAGCGTTTTCGCAAGTATTTGCCCCTCGACCGCTCGTTCGTCAACACCATCGAGGACTATCCGTATCCCTACGTGATCGGCCGGCTCTGCTGGCAGTTCCCCTGTGCCACGCCCAGCGACTGGCAGGCCCAGCACCTGCACCAACCGAACAACCCGGCGACGGTTGCCGACATGCAGGCGGCCCTGGACGCCACGGTCGTCAAGCAGGGTGTGTTCAACCTGGTGTTCCATCCGCACGGCTGGATAAGAAACGACCAGGTCATCAGCCTCATCGACCACGCCGTCGCCCGGCACGGCGGCAAGGTCAAGTTCCTCACGTTCCGCGAAGCCCAGCAGCGATTGAACGCGCACCTGCTGGCGGGCCAGCCGTTGCGGGCCGCCGACGGCCAGGACAACGGCGTCCGCCTGATCGACCTGGACGCCGACGGCTGGCTGGACGTTGTGATCGGCAACGAGCAATTGCGCCAGACGCGGCTCTGGTCGCCCCAGCGGCGTGAATGGATCGATGGCGACTTTCCCGCGATGCTGACCAAGCCCGCGGAGGGAGGCGCAGCTCGAGATGCGGGCGCGCGTTTCGGCATCGTCCGCGACGGCCGCGTGTCGCTTTGGGTCTCGAACGAGCGGGAACGAGGCACTTGGACCTTTGACGGCCGGGGTTGGGTCGACGACAAGGCGTTGCTAAGCGGCCTGGAGTTGGACGGCCGGCCGATCCTCATGGCCCGCCAGGGCCGCGACCTGGGCGTGCGGCTGCGCGACGTGGACGGCGACGGCCGTGCCGAGTGCATCGTGGGTTTTTCCGATCGGCAGGCCGTGCTCGGTTGGGACGGCGCGAACGAAACGTGGCGGCCCTTGCCGTTCGGCTTGCCTGCCGGAACCGCCATCGTCGATGGCCAAGGGCGCGACGCCGGCCTGCGCTGGATCGACGTGGATGAAGACGGCCACGACGACCTGATGTTTTCCGACGGATCGGGCTACTCGCTGCACCTGTTCAAGTCGATCGACGAAGGCTGGCCGCGGCAGGTGCTGGCCGGCAAGCGCCCGGAGCAGAACGAGATTCCGCCCTTTGTCCTGACGGGGACGAATCAAGGCGCCTGGTTCCACTCGCGGCACCTCTGGATTCAAAACGAGAACACCGACCGGCTGCAGGACCTGGTGTTTCGCCTTTCGTTCGACAACATGCTACGGGACGTCGAACCGCAGGCCAAGTCGCCCTCGGCGGCACTGCGTTCGTTCCGGCCCAGGCCCGGCTTTGAAATCGAGCTGGTCGCGGCCGAACCGCTGGTCATGGATCCGGTGGCCTTCGCCTGGGGCGTCGACGGCAAGCTGTGGGTGGTCGAGATGGCCGACTATCCCTTGGGCATCGACGGGCAAGGCAAGCATGGCGGCCGCGTGCGCTTTCTGGAGGACACCGACCGGGACGGCCGCTACGACAAATCGACCCTGTTTCTGGACGGCTTGGGCTATCCGTCCGGAGTCATGCCGTGGCGCGACGGCGTGCTGGTCTCTTGCGCTCCGGAGATTTTTTATGCGGCCGACACGGATGGCGATGGCCGGGCCGACCTGCGGCGCACGCTGTACAAGGGTTTTGGCGAGGGGAATCAGCAGCACCGCGTGAATGGGCTGCGTTGGGGGCTCGACAACTGGGTGTATTGCGCGAACGGCGACAGTGGCGGCGAGATCGAATCGGTCCAGACCGGCCGGCGGGTGGCCATCGGCGGCCGCGATTTCCGCATCCGTCCCGACGAAGGGCTGATCGACCCGCAATCGGGGCAGACGCAGTTCATGCGCGAGCGGGACGATTGGGGCAACTGGTTCGGGTCGAACAACTCGAACCCGATGTTCCACTTTGTGCTGGCCGACCACTATCTCAGGCGAAATCCGCACCTGCCGTCGCCCGGCGCCACCGTGCAGGTGTCCGAGGCGCCAGGCGCCGCCCCGGTGTTCCCCGTCAGCCGCACGCTGCCGCGTTTCGGCTACTTCAACGCCGCCGACCGCTTCACCTCGGCCTGCTCGTCGATCATCTACCGCGACGATCTGTTCGGCCCCGAGTTCGCGGGCAACTCGTTCGTGTGCGAGCCGGTCCACAACCTGGTCCACCGCGAAGTGGTCTCGGCCAAGGGCGTCACGTTCAGCAGCCGCCGTGCGCCCGATGAACAGCAGAGCGAGTTTTTGGCCTCGACCGATCACTGGTTCAGGCCCACCATGGTCCGCGCCGGCCCCGACGGGGCGCTGTGGGTGGCCGACATGTACCGGGCCGTGATCGAGCATCCGGAGTGGATCCCGCAGGAGTGGCAAGAGCGGCTCGATCTGCGGGCGGGCCACGACAAGGGGCGCATCTATCGCGTCTATCCCACCGGCAGAAAACCGAGGACCTTCCCGCGGCTCGATCGGCTCGATACGGCCGGCCTGGTCGACGCGCTCGACAGCCCCAGCGGATGGCAGCGCGACACGGTGCAGCAGTTGCTCGTCCACAAGGGCGACCCGCAGGCTGTCGCGCTGTTGGAAGCGATGCTGGCCGATGCCGGGCGGCCTCCCCAGGCGCGGCTGCACGCGCTGTGTACGCTGGACGGACTTGATGCTCTCGCGGTGCCGGTGCTGCGTCTGGCGCTGGCCGATCCTCATCCCGGTGTTCGCCGGCATGCGGTGCGGCTGAGCGAGCGGTGGCTCGATGAGTCGCCGGAGCTGGCCGGGCTGGTGGCCGGCCTGGCCGATGACGCTGACCCGCAGCTCCGCGTGCAGGTGGCCTATAGCCTGGGCGAGTGGCACGCGCCGGCAGCCGGCACCGCACTGGCCCGGCTGGCTGTAAGCTGCCGCGGCGACGTCCATGCCACGGCCGCCGTGCTGAGCTCCGTGGGCGAGCACAACCTTGCCGAGACGTTGCGTGGCGTGCTCGCCTCCGGTGAAAAGCAGGTCGTCGCCGGCCTCTTGGAACAACTGCTCAGCCTGGCTGCCGCTTTCGACCATCAGCAGGCGCTGGGCTTGGGACTGGCGGCGATCGCCGAACCGGCGGATGGTGATTATGCCGCCTGGCAGTTCGAGGCCTTGAGCGG
>JBBDNX010000465.1:0-3370 GCA_040877345.1 Pirellulales bacterium | reverse complement strand
CTCGGCCGCTTTTCGGAGCCGGCCATTCGAGTGCAGCCGGCACGTCCGCGGTGCGGTATTGGCCATCGCCCTGCTTGGCTGCTGGGGGGTGGCGCCGGTGGCCGCCCAGGAAGCCGCCGAGCGGGTCCGCATTGCCAGTCTGATCAGCAAGCTGGCGAGCGATTCGTACGCCGAGCGCGACAGCGCTCATGCCGAGTTGAGCAAGCTGGGGATGGCCACCCGCGAGCAGCTCCAGCAGGCTGCGCTCAGCGACGACGCCGAAGTCCGCCTGCGGGCCAAGGACCTGCTGCGCGGGCTGGCGGTCGAGGAGCTCTGGTCGGCCGGCCAGGTCACAATCCACGCCTCCGGAACTCCCGCCTCGGCGGCACTCGAGACCATCGCCGGCCAGACAGGCAACCGCCTCTTGGTGGGCGATCAATATGGCTCCTTCCGCGACCAGCCCGTCGAGCTGGACTATTCGAACGCGCCCTTCTGGAAGGTGGTCGACGACCTCTGCCGGCAGACGGGCAACCGCGTGCGCCCGCATTACGACACGCGCCAACCGGGGCTGGTCCTGGTTTCCGGCCAACCCGGCAAGAACCCGGCGGCATACAGCGGCCCCTTGCGGGTGCAGGTCACATCGGCCAGGCGAGTGTTCACTGAAGAGCTCGATTATGAAAAGCTGGAGAGCCAGCAGACGCATACCTTCCAACTCGATCTTCAAGCCCTCTGGGAAGACCGCTTCAAGCTGGTGGCCTACCGCTCGCAGGCCGAGCTGATCGAGGCGATCACGGATACGGGCGCGCGGCTCACGGCGGCCCAGCCGGCCTCCGGCGGTTGGAACGTGGCCGGCGCCGGCACCCGCCAGTTGGCCCTGAGCATGCGCCTGCACCCCCCCTCGACCGCGGCGGCCCGGCTCGACACGCTCAAGCTGCGCTGGGATCTGATCGCCGTGGGCGACATGGCCCACATCGACGTCGAAGACCTGGAATCGCAGCAGCCCCACTTTCAGGACAACGTGGAGCTGGTGGTCGAAAGCTTTAAGAACGGCCCCTCCCAGCGGTGCGAGATCGTCCTGTTGGTCGTCCGCGACCTCGTGGTGCCGGAACCTCAGGAACTGGTGTTCCAGGAAAACGAGGTGCACCTGTTCGACGCCGAAGGCCGGGCCTTTCGCCGGCAGGGCCAGACCAACAGTCTGACTCCGCAGGGCGCCCGGATGAAGATCACCTTCACCGGCGAAAGCGCCAACAGCACGCCCAAGCGGCTGCGCTTCGTCTATCCGCGGATCCGCGCCCAAAAGCAGATGGAAATCGACCTGCGCAACGTCCCCCTCCCCCGCGCCCGACCCGAATAATCCTGAAGGAGGAAGGAGGAAGGAGGAGTCAGGACAACCGACGTCCCGTCGGTAGCTGGTGTATCACCTGTTCGATTCCTCGCCGGTCGGCGTTATTCCTTCTCCGGCCTTCTGCCTTCTACCTTCTGCCTTCTGCCTTCATCCCTCCCTCACCAGCCGCTGCTCGATGATGGCAAAAATGCCGCGGGCGACTTCTTCTTTCGTCCCGGCCAGCGCTTGGATCACCTGCCCCTGGCGGTCGATTACCTCCACCTGGGTGTCCAACGCGCTCATCGCCGCGGGGCTGTTGAGGACCATCAGGTCGCAGCTCTTCTTTTCCAGCTTGGCCAGAGCCCGCAGGCGGTGGTCGTCGGTCTCCAGCGCGAACCCGACCAGCCATTGGTGCCGTTTCTCGGCCCCCAGCGTGGCAACCACGTCGGGCGTTTCAATCAAGTGCAGCTCCAGCGGCTGCCCGGTCTTTTGGATCTTGCCATGCGCCACGCGCACCGGCCGATAATCGCAGGGGGCGGCCACGCCCACCAGGCCGTCGCAGGCCGGAAAAACCCGCCGGCACGCTTCCAGCATCTCCTCCGTCGAAATCACGTCGATCACTTCGGCCGCGGCCGGGTACGTGACTTCGACCGGGCCGCTCACCACGACCACGCTGTGTCCCGCCTCCAGGGCCGCCTCAGCCAGGGCCCGGCCCATTCGCCCGCTCGAAGCGTTTGAAAGATAACGGACCGGGTCGAGGTATTGCCGCGTCGGACCGGAGGTGATCAGGATGCGAGCCACGGGGATGCGGCACCGGCCCTTATTCAAGCCGCTGTTCGATCACGGCGCGAATCGTTTCGGGCGAAGCCATCCGTCCCGCGCCTTGCTTGCGGCAACTGAGCCAACCCTCTTCCGGATCCACGATCACCGCGCCGTCGCGGCGGAGCTGCTCGACGTTGCGCTGCACGGAAGCCTTGGCCCACATCTCGCAGTTCATGGCCGGCGCCACCACCAGCGTCCGCGAAAACGAGAGCACCAGCGTGCTCAGCAGGTCGTCGGCCATCCCCCAGGCCGCCTTGGCCAAAAAGTTGGCGGTGGCCGGCGCCACGCACAACAGCTCGGCCCGCTCGGCCAGGTCGATGTGGGCGCCCAGGGGATGTCCCGCTTCGTGGAAGACCTGGCGGTGCACCGGACGGCCGGTCAAAGCCTCGAACGTGCTGGGGCCGACGAACTCGAGCGCCGCCTGGGTCATGACCACCGAGACGCCTGCTCCGGCCTGCACCAACTGGCTGACCAGGGCGGCCGTCTTGTAGGCGGAAACGCCTCCGGTCACGCCGATTACCAGTTCGCGGCCCTTCATGCGTGGCCCCTTCGGGGCGCTAGAGGTTGCTCAGGTCCAGTTCTGGGGGCCCTCCGCCTTCGTCCGGCTGCCCGGTCACGCGCACGTTGGTCGAGGTATCCAGGTAGATCTTGTCCTGGATGATCTCCTGAATCACGATTTCCAGTTTGTCGCTCGTGTTCAGGTCGACCAGCGGTCGGCTGCCGCCATTCAAGGCGACCAGCCGCTTCTGGATCAGGGTCGAAAGTTTGAAGCGGCCACCCACCTTGTTCACGATCGCTTCCTCGCGAAGATCGTCAAGCATCTCGGTCAGCCTCCACAAGTGGAAAGAATTTCACAGATCTCCCGGACGGCCCGCTCGACGTCGTCGTTGATGACCTGGTAGCGGTAGCGGTCGGCGAACGACAACTCGCGGCGAGCCACTTCCAGCCGCCGCGCCAGTGCGGCCTCACTCTCGGTGCCCCGTTCGCGGAGCCGGCGTTCCAACTCCGCGGCCGATCCGGGGCGGACGAAGATGGTCAGCGCGTCGGGATAATGCTCCAGCACCGCCAGCGTGCCCTGAACGTCGATTTCTAAGACTACCCATTTACCCGCGGCGAGGCTAGGGGTGACCTCGCTCTTGAGCGTCCCGTACCAGTCCCCCCGCCCAAAAACCTCGCAACACTCGAGAAACTCGCCCGCCTCCCGCCGCCGAGCGAACTCGTCCGGGGGGAGAAAGTAATAGTCCA
>JBBDNX010000464.1:0-3376 GCA_040877345.1 Pirellulales bacterium | reverse complement strand
TTCACGTCGCCAGGTCGCCTTTGGGCGGGATCGTCGGCCTGGATCGCCACGACGACGACCCAATGGCCGAACAGGTCTCGCTCGATGTCCGCCAGCGGCTCTTGGCCGACGGGTATGCCCGCACCATCCAAGGTCTTGCCGAGCGGCTGGCCGACTGGTGCGACCGGAGGGAATTGAATCGCCTTATGCAGCTAGTCGATCTGTGCCATGCCTACCAGGAACAGGCCACGGGGCGGGCCGACGATTTTATTGATTATGTTTCGAGCCACAGGGTGGAAGAGCCGGTGCCGGCCCAGATCCGCGTGATGACCATCCACCAGGCGAAGGGGTTGGAGTTCGATATCGTCGTGCTGCCCGAGCTCGACGTGAATCTGAAAGGGCAGGTGCCGCGGGTGGTGGTCGAGCGGGCCCGGCCGACGGCTCCCGTGACCCGGCTCTGCCGCTACGCGAACAAGTGGGTGCAACGGCTGCTGCCGGACGACTGGCGGAAACTGTTCGACGAGTGGCCGCGGCAGGCGGTGAACGAGTCGCTGTGCCTGCTCTATGTGTCGCTCACCAGGGCGGTCCACTCGCTGGTGATGATCATTCCGCCGAAGACGAACGGCAAGACCTGGCCCAAGACGATGGCCGGCGCGCTGCACGCGGCATTGGCGCCCGATCGGACAGCGGATGCGGAGGCCGTCCTGTACGAGCGGGGCGACTCAAACTGGTCGGCGGGCGATGCCGCGGAGGGCGAGCCGCCCGTTGAGCGTCCCGCGGCGGACATTCATGCGGCAGGCCCGATCCGGCTGGCGGAGCCGGGCGGTCGGCGGCGGGGTTTGGAGCGGCAAAGTCCCTCGTCGATGCAGGGTGGAAAACGGGTCGATCTGGCCAGGCGGCTGCGCTTGGATAGCCGGGCGACGACCCGGGGCAGCTTGGTACACGCCTGGTTCGAGTGCGTCGAGTGGCTCGACGACGGCGGGCCAACCGACGCCGTCCTCATGGCCGCCGCCCGCAAGCTGGTTACGGCGGATCTCAACCTGGCCGCGGAGCTGGCCCAGTTTCGCCGGGCGCTGGAGCTTCCGGCCGCGCGGCAGGCGTTGTCGCGCGATCCCGGCTGGCGCAGCGGCAGCGCGCGTTTCGAGAAGCTGGGCTTCGAACCGCAGGTGTGCAGCGAGCTGGCCGGACCGCCGATGGAGTGCGAGGTGCACCGCGAATACCCGTTCGTGGTTCGCGATGGCGAGGTGCTGTTGCAGGGGGCCATCGACCGGCTGGTGTTGTTCAGCAACGGCCAGCGGATCGTGGCGGCGCACCTGATCGACTTCAAAACCGATCAGGTGAGCGCGGCGGGCGCCATCGAGGAGAAGCTGGAGTATTACCGGCCCCAGATCGAGGCCTATTGCCGCGCCGCCGAGAAGCTGACCGGTCTTGACCGCGCCCACATCTCGGCCTGTTTGCTGTTCGTCGGGGCGGGTATTGCCCGCACCGTCGCGCAATGACACCGCTCGCAGTCCGAGCGGGCTGGGTGTCCGACTCCTCTTTTGAACGCGCTGCCTCACGCGGAGCGCGAGGGCTACGACGGACCCCATAAATGGGGTCACTACGAACATGAAACTACGAACAGGTGGCGAGTCACTGGCGAATCAGGTTATGATGTTGGATATCCCGCCTCCACAGCCGAAACGGAATGAACTCCGTTCTACGACGCCCCGCCTGATCCCCCTGCCGAAATAAACGCCCCGATGCGAACACCCGCGGCGATCGTGCTGTTGACGGCTATCGGCGCTTGCACGGCTCTGCCGGGTGCCTCGGCGGGTGAGAAAGCTGCACGTACCACGGCCCTGCCGCCAGCGGAGGCCTTGGCCGAGCTGACGGCGCCCGACGACCTGGAGATCGAGCTGATGCTGGCCGACCCGGTGATCAGCCAGCCGGTGTCGTTCAATTTCGACGAACGGGGCCGGATGTGGGTCGTCGAGTACCTGCAGTACCCGCTTCCCGCCGGCCTCAAGATCCTCAGCCAGGACAAGTTTCTCCGCTCGACCTACGACAAGGTCCCCCCGCCGCCACCTAACCACTTCCGTGGCCTGGACAAGATCACGATCCATGAAGACACCGACGGCGACGGCACGTTCGATGCGCACAAGACGTTTCTCGAAGGGCTGAACATCGTGACCTCCGTGGCACGAGGCCGCGGCGGCGTCTGGGTGCTCAACCCGCCGTACCTGCTCTTCTACCCGGACCGGAATGGCGATGACGTTCCCGACGGCGACCCGGAGGTCCACCTGTCCGGATTTGGGCTGGAAGACACGCACTCGGTGGTCAACAGCCTGCAGTGGGGTCCGGACGGCTGGCTCTACGCGGCCCAAGGGAGCACGGTATCCGGAGACGTGGTGCGGCCGGGGCTCGATAGCAAACCGGTGCACTCGCTGGGTCAGCTTATCTGGCGATATCACGCCGAGGAGCGGCGCTACGAAATCTTCGCCGAAGGGGGAGGCAATGCCTTCGGAATCGAAATCGACTCGCTGGGCCGCGTTTACTCGGGTCACAACGGCGGCGACACCCGCGGGTTCCACTACGTGCAGGGGGGCTATTTTCAGAAAGGGTTCAGCAAGCACGTCCCGCTCTCGAACCCATACGCCTTTGGCTACTTTCCCGCGATGAAGCACCACTCGGTGCCGCGGTTCACGCACACCTTCGTGATCTACGAAGGCGGCTTGCTGCCGGCCGGCTACCATGGACGGCTGTTTGCCGTGGCGCCGCTTTTGAACCACGTGGTCTACAGCCACATCGAGCCGGACGGCTCGTCGTTCAAGACGACCGACGCGGGGTATGCCGTCACGAGCAGAGATCCCTGGTTCCGTCCGGTCGACATCAAGGTCGGGCCCGACGGTGCGCTGTACGTGGCCGACATGCACGAGCCGCAGATCGCGCATCTGCGACATCATGAAGGCATGATCGAGAAGTCGACCGGCCGCATTTACCGCTTGCGGCCCAAGGCCGGCGGCGAAAAGCCGGCCAAACCCTTCGATCTGGCCGCACTGGAGTCGGGCGCGCTGGTGGCGCTATTGGACCATGAGAACAAGTGGTTTCGGCACACGGCGCTGCGCGTGCTGGGCGACCGCCGCGACAGCGCTCTGGCGCCGGCGTTGTCGAAGCAACTTTTGCAGGAGCAGGGGCAGCTTGCCCTTGAAACGCTGTGGGCCTTGAACTTGTGCGGCGGTTTCGACGAGGCGGCGGCCTTGGCGGCGCTGGAGCACGCCAATCCATACGTCCGCGCCTGGACGGTTCGACTTTCGGGCGACGATGGCCACGTGTCGAGCGAGATCGCCCGGCGGCTGGCGTCGCTGGCCGCCACCGAGCCGCACGTCCACGTCCGCAGCCAACTGGCGTCCACCGC
>JBBDNX010000463.1:0-3393 GCA_040877345.1 Pirellulales bacterium | reverse complement strand
AAGAGAACGGTTTCACGTTCGACTTCGCCGGTCACATCATGTTCTCGAACGACCTCTACGTCCACGAGCTATACAAACTCTTGTTGGGCGACAACATCCACTGGCAGGATCGCGAAGCGTGGGTCTACAGCAAGAACGTCTACAGCCGCTACCCCTTCCAGGGCGCCCTCTACGGCCTGCCCGCGGAAGTCATTAAGGAGTGTATCTTGGGCGCCATCGAGGCGCGATTCGGCCCCCTGAAGAATTCCAACGACAACGCGGCGCTCGTGCAGGCGGCGCCCTGCGGCGGGGCCGTGGAGGACTGCTGCGCCGATGGCGTCCTGGAGAGCACCGCCCGGCTAGTGGAGGCCAACGGCACCAACGGGGACGGTGCCGCGCCACCGGGCGGCGGGCCGCGCAATTTCGAGGAATTCATTTACCAGGTGTGGGGGGCCGGCATCGCCAAGCACTTCGCCGTGCCGTACAACCGCAAGCTCTGGGCGGTTCCGTTGTCCGAGATGGAGACCTCCTGGCTGGGCGGCCGGGTGCCGATCCCCGACCTGGGGGAGATGATCGAAGGGGCGCTTCGGCCTGTGCCGAAGCCGATGGGTCCCAACGCCCGCTTCGGTTACCCGCTCAGGGGCGGCTTTCAGGCGCTCGTGGACGGCTTCCTCCCGCACCTTCAAGGGCCCCTCCGCTTAGGCGCCCGCGTTGCCGCGGTGTCCCCGACCCGCCGCCTTTTAACGCTCCAGGACGGGACCGAGGTCCCGTACGAGCAGTTGATCAGCACGATACCGCTGCCAGTGCTAGTCCGCTGCATGGGCGACGAAGCACCGGAGGAAGTGCGCCGGGCCGTCGCCGGCCTGCGTTACGTCTCGGTGCGCTGCATCCATCTGGGCGTCGGCCGGGAGAACCTGACGGAAAAACACTGGATTTATTACCCCGAGGAGACGGTCTTCCACCGCATCTTTGTGCAGGGCAACGCCAGCCCCCACTGCAACCCGCCCGGCGGCTTCGGCCTGACCTGCGAGATCACCTACCACCCCGAGTACAAGCCGCTGCCGTGCGAGGGGGACGCTCTCATCCAGCGCTGCATCGCGGACTGTCACCGAGTCGGCTTCTTCCGGCCTGAGGACTCGATCTGGGCCGCCACCCAGTGCGACCTGCCACATGCCTACGTCGTCTACGATCACGCCCGGCCGAACAACGTGGCAACAATTCGCGATTGGCTGCTGGAGCAGGACATCGTGCTGGCCGGGCGCTATAGCGAGTGGGAATACTACAACTCCGACCACGCCTTCCTGGCCGGGAAAAAGGCGGCCGAGACGGTGCGTGAGCTGCGGGCTGCGCGAGCGCGGCCGCCGTTGTGTGAGCAGGCTGCCGGGAGTGGGTCCCTTATGGGGGGGTAGACATGGAAGGTACGAATAGCGCGGCGAGGCGGCTGGAGCTGTGGGGCGGCATCGAATGCACGCGCAACCGAGTCGGCGACGCCTACTTTGACCAGCTGGCCTGGAGCGGCCACGACCGGCGGCCTGACGACCTGGACTGCATTGCGGCGATGGGCATCCGAACGCTCCGCTACCCCATCCTCTGGGAGTGCGCGGCACCGGATGACCCGCAGACGGTCGATTGGTCGTGGGCCGACGAACGCCTCGGCCGCTTGCGCTCCCTCGGCGTCTTCCCCATCGTCGGTTTAGTCCACCACGGTAGCGGACCTTCTTACACCGACCTACTAGATTCTGCCTTCGCCCCGGCGCTGGCCGCCTTTGCCGGCCGGCTGGCGGAGCGCTTTCCCTGGGTGGAGGCCTATACGCCGGTAAATGAGCCGCTCACTACGGCTCGCTTCAGCGCGCTCTATGGCCACTGGTATCCTCACCACCGAGACGCGCTCGCTTTCGCACGCGCGCTGCTCAACCAGTGCCGGGCCGTGGTGCTGGCGATGCGCGCGGTGCGCGAGGTCCGTCCCGATGCTCGACTCGTGCAGACCGAGGACTTGGGCAAGACCTACAGCACGCCAGCGCTCGCCTACCAAGCCGACTTCGAGAATGAGCGCCGCTGGCTGACCTATGACCTGCTGTGCGGCCGCGTGGACCGGCACCACCCGCTGGGGCATTTCTTGCTCTGGCTCGGTGTCCTGGAGTTGGAGCTGCTCTGGTTCTGCCACAACCCCTGCCCGCCAGATGTTATCGGCATCAACCATTACCTTACCAGCGAGCGCTTTCTGGATGAGCGGGTCGATCGTTACGCGCCCGCCTGTCAAGGGGGAAATGGCCGGCACACGTATGCCGACATCGAGGCGGTGCGCGTGCGGGCCGAAGGCCTTGCGGGGCCAGAGATACTTTTACGCGAGGCCTGGAAGCGCTACCGACTTCCCCTGGCGGTCACCGAGGCCCACCTCGGTTGCACGCGGGAGGAGCAGCTGCGCTGGCTTTGGGAGGTATGGCAGGGAGCCGCGGCCGCGCGGCGGGCCGGTGCCGATGTGCGCGCGGTCACGGTCTGGTCCCTGCTGGGGGCGTTCGACTGGGACAGCCTTATGACGTTAGCGCGCGGCCGCTACGAGCCGGGCGCCTTTGATGTCCGCAGCTCACTCCGGCGGCCGACGGCACTGGCGGCTCTCGCCCGGGACCTGGCCCAAGGCCGACCGCCCGACCTCCCCGTGCTTGCCCAGCCCGGCTGGTGGCACCGCCCAGAGCGGATGCTTGGCGTCAGCGCGGCGCCGCTGCCCGAGTCGGCGGGGCCTTCCCTGGTAATCACTGGAGCGACTGGGACGCTCGGCCGCGCTTTCGCCCGCGTCTGCACCGCCCGCGGCCTTCTATTTCGGCTGCTGCGGCGGGCCGAGATGGACATCGCGAACCGCAAGCAGGTGGACGCGGTCTTCGACCGCTACAACCCCTGGGCGGTAATCAATGCAGCGGGCTATGTCCGGGTCGACGACGCGGAGCGGGAGCCGGGCCCCTGCTTCCGAGAGAATGTGCGCGGTGCTGCTGCCCTGGCCGCCGCCTGCGCCGGGGCCGGGATTCCGCTGGTCACGTTTTCCTCCGACCTCGTCTTCGATGGCCAGCAGGGCAGCCCCTACCGGGAACAAGATACGGTTGGCCCACTGGGTGTCTACGGCCGGACGAAGGCCGAGGCGGAGCGGCGGGTGCTAGCGCTACACCCCAGGGCCCTCGTCATCCGCACCAGCGCCTTTTTCGGCCCGTGGGACGAGTACAACTTCGTGACGGCCGGGTTGCGTACCCTTCGGGCCGGGCTGCCATTCCCGGCCGCGGATGACACGATTGTCTCGCCGACTTACGTGCCGGACCTAGTCCACGCCTGCCTGGACCTTCTGATCGACGCCGAGTCCGGCGTCTGGCACTTGGCCAACCAGGGGGAGACGACCTGGGCGGGGTTCGCCCGGCGCGCCGCCGCCCT
>JBBDNX010000462.1:0-3415 GCA_040877345.1 Pirellulales bacterium | reverse complement strand
CCGATTCGAGGGTGTCGGCGGGCAACTCCGGGTACGAGAGCACCATCCGGCCCAGGCCCACCGAGTCGATCCATCCGGCTCGGACCACCGCCTGGGCCGCCTGAGGCAGGTAATCCTGCAAGTACGAGTAGCCGGTGCCTACCATCGGCAAGTCCGGCAACGCCTGCTTGATGCGACGGGCTGCCTGGATCTGGCGTACCACGCCGACCAGCGGATCCTCGGGCGGTTGATAGCCGTCGCTCGGCGGAAAGAAGGCCGGCCGCTGGATGTGGGGACAATAGTAAGGGCTGCCGCAGGAGATGTTGGCCGCGGCCACCCCCATTTCCGCCAGCAGCCCCAGCAACTCGATTGCTTCGGCCAGGTCGATCTCCAACGGATCCACCGGATTGACCCCAAAGGCATACTGGTACGGCAACCATCGGTCATAGGGCATCGGCCGGCCCATGTCGCGGCCTGGCTGGTAAGGCAAGGTATCGAACGCACTGAGCCTGACTCCCACGATGAGATCGGGGCAGGCCTGGCGGACGCGGCCGATCGTCTCGCGCAGCAGACGGGTCCGGCCGGCAAAATCGCCGCCAAACCGCCCCGGCCTCGTGTACGCGCTGAGGAACTCGTGCACGAGGTAGCCATGGCAGGCCTTGATGTCGACGAATTGAAAGCCGACTTCTCGGGCCAGCCCAGCGGCCGCGACGAACTGGTCGATCAACCGTTCGAGGTCGTCATCGGTCCAGATCGGCCCGTCGTCGTCCGGGGCAATGCCGAACCGCTGATCCAGAAGTGGATGATGGTAAGCGATGCGCGGTTCGAGTCGGCGGCCATTCGGCCGTGCGAAGCGGCCCGAATGGGTGAGCTGCAAGCCGACCAGCAATCCTTCAGTCGAACCGAACCGAGCGCGATGCGAGACCAGCAACTCCTGGTGGAGGGCGGCCAGGCCGGCCCGGTTGTGCGGCATGGCCAGCGTCTGGTGAGGGTTGGCCCGGCCATCCTCCTGGACCGCGGCCGCCTCGCCGCCCCAGATCAGCTTGGCCCCGCTGCGGCCGAAGTTACGCCAACGCCGCAAGGTGTGCTGGGAAGGCGAGCCATCGCGGTTGGCGTCCCAACCTTCCATCGGATGGATGCACCAGCGGTTGCCGACCCGGTAGCCGCCGATTGGCAGGCCGGCGGCCATCGGCGAACCTTCTCCGGCGGTCAGAATCGCGTCGTCGAGCGGCAGTTCCAGCCCTAGTTCCGCCAGGCGGCCACGCAGGCCGTCGACATCCTTGAGCTGGGCAAGCTTGGTGTACACAGACCACTATCCTTGGCCGGAAGCCAGCGGCCGCAAGGGGCTGACGTCGAGCACGAACGTCCTGCGGCCGGCCCCGGAAGCGAAGTCGACGGTGGCGATCCGCCGGGTTCTTCCCCCGGAGAGTGCCACGATTCGGCCCACACCGTACTCGGGATGCAGTACGGGCATCCCCTGCTGGAAGGCATCTGGATCGGCTGTCGGTTGGGGCTCCGATCCGGCAGCGAGTTGCGCGGCGGTGGTCAAATTGGCAAAAACCGGCCGCTCGGCCAGGGCCGCCGCCGGCTGCTTGCCACGTGCGGGCCGGGCGGGCTGGTCGTCGAAATCCAGGCCGGCTCGCCCGGGGCCGGACCACTCCTCGCCGGGGTCGTCGGCGTCGTGCTCCGCGTGATCTTGCGCAGCTTCACGGTCGTGGGCGTCGTCCGCCTGTGCTTGGACCGCTTCGGACCAGGTGGCGGTGGTGGCTTCCATTTCGGCCAGCGGCAGTTCAATCAGGAACCGGCTGGGCACGGACAGGCCCCGTTTGCCACGGAAATCCCGGTATCGCGCCAGGCTGAGCTGCAACTCCTGGCGGGCCCGGGTAATGCCGACGAACAGCAGTCGCCGTTCCTCCTCCAATTGCTCCGGCTTGTCCTCGTGGCGGGCGTGCGGAATGAGCTTTTCTTCCAGGCCGATCAAGAACACCACCGGGAATTCGAGCCCCTTGGAGGCGTGCAGCGTCATCAACGTGACGCGGTCGGTGGTGGATTGCCAGTCGTCGGTATCGCTGACCAAGCAGACCTGCTCGAGGAACTCCTCCAGACGACCCTCTCCCGGCGAAAGCTCGTCGAACTCGCGGGCCGCGGTCAGCAACTCCTCGATGTTGGCCAGCCGCTGGTCGTCCTCTTCCGTGCCGCCTTGAAACTGGCCCCGATAATTGGTCTCCGCCAGCACGTGCCCCAGGATCTCCTCGACAGGCCGGGCGGCGACCAGGCTCAGCCGGTCGTACAAGGCGACGAAGCGAGCCACGGCAACCGCCGCCCGCTTGGTCAGTCCTTCGACCAGCCCGCTCTGGCGAGCGGCGTCCAGGAGTGTGACTCCACGCTGGGAAGCGTGGGCCATCAGGCGATCGACCGTGCTTCTGCCGATGCCGCGCAGCGGCGTGTTGATCACCCGCCGAAACGCCACGTCGTCGCGCGGATTGTTGATCAGGGTGAGATAGGCAACGACGTCCTTGATCTCCTTGCGCTGGTAGAACTCGACTCCACGCACCATCTGAAAGGCAATCCCCTGGGCCCGCAGCGCGAACTCCAAGGCCCGCGACAGGGCGTTGACGCGATAGAACACGGCGATGTCGCCCGCCCGCCGCCGGCCGGACTGGACCATTTCGGCAATTCGCCGGGCGATGTCTTCGGCCTCGTCGCGGCTGCTGGGGTAGGCGATCAGTCGCACGGGCGCGCCTTCGGGGTTGTCGGTGTACAGCTCTTTGTGCCTGCGGCGCATGTTGCGCGCGATCAATTCGCCCGCGACCCGGAGGATGCGCTTGGTGCTTCGATAGTTCTGCTCCAGCTTGACCACCCGCGCTTGCGGGAAGCTGCTTTCAAACTCCGCCAGGTTGCCCAGGCTGGCGCCGCGCCAGCCGTAGATCGACTGATCGGGGTCGCCGGTGACCGATAGGTTCGGGTAATCGATCGAGAGGGCCCGCACGATGGCGTACTGCGCCAGGTTGGTGTCCTGGTATTCATCGACCAGGATATAGCGGTAGCGCGCATCGAGTGCCGAGCGGACCTCCGGATTGTGCCGGAGCAGTTCGGCGACGTGCAACAGAAGGTCGTCGAAATCCGCCGCGTTGCTGGCCAACAAGCGGGCCTGGTACGCGGGGTAAATCTCCGCCACCACGCTTCCAAGCGGGTAGCCGGGCCGCGGCTCGTATTGCTCGGGATGGATGGCGCGGCTCTTTGCCCAACTGATCGCATTGCTGATCTGTTGAACGGTGAAATGCCCCGGCGACAGGCCCGTCTCGTCCAGCACGCGGCGCAGCACCTCGCCGCTGTCGGCCGTGTCGTAGATCGTGTAGTTGGCATCCAGGCCCACCAGGCGCGCGTGCTGCCGCAGCAGGCGGGCGCAGAAGCGATGGAAGGTGCCGATCCAGAC
>JBBDNX010000461.1:0-3418 GCA_040877345.1 Pirellulales bacterium | reverse complement strand
GGGGGCAAAGCGGTAGCGTGCCCCAGGGCAGTGGTCGGTGGCCAGTGGACAGTGGTCAGAACGGCCCGCGCCATCCGACGATCCCACCAGGCTCGGCTGGGTGCCGGCGGAGTGGTGACCCCCGTTCGGTCCCACAGCGGTCAACGATTCGGCGTCGTGCTGTCGCTCAACAGCAAGAGCCTCAGCGCGTTGAGGGCTTGCTTGGCGGCGCGGCGCTTGAGGATCTCCGGATGCCCGGCAAAGACAAATGACTTGACCGTCACGGCATCCTTCGCGGCCAGGGCGACGAACAGCCGATTGGGCTCGGCAGCCCGCGGATCGAACGCCGGAAAGTCACTTGTCGCCAGCGCATAGTCGCTGTGCAGCCGCTCGCGGCAGGCGGCCGCCATGGCCCGGGCCACCTCGGCGCTGGCCGGCCCATGCCGCTCGATCAATTCTTCCGAAACGCCGCCCGCCTGCACCAGGGCCGCCCGCGTGGGTAGCACCAGGCCGCCCAAAAAGCGGCCGCCGGGCTCCGGCACGTCGCCCAGCCAGTCGGCAACCAGGCCGGCGGTGCCGGCCTCGGCCGTGGCCAGCGTCAGGTTCTGCCGTTTGAGCAAGTCGGTGACGGCATGCTCCAGCTCGTCGTCTTCAAAGCCGTAGACGAGCGAGCCCAGGCACTCTTCGATCGTGGCCAGGGTCGGCCCCATCAGTGCCTGGCATTCTTCGTCGTTGGCGCCGCAGGCCGTGATCCGCAAAGTGATCGTGGCGTCGCTGACCGTGATCCCTACCGAGGGCGTCCGGCCGCGGCGGATCAGATCGGGCAGCATCTTTTCCAGGTCGCTTTCTCCCACGCCGAAGCACTTGACGCGGCGGTGCCGAATCACGCGGCCGCCGCCGGACAGCTCCGCCAGCATCGGCGCCAGCGTGGCCGACCACATCTCGTGCATCTCCGCCGGCACGCCGGGCAGCGCCACGATCCGCGAGGGTCTCCCCAAGGGAGGATCCAGCGTCAGATCGATGCCCGGCGCCGTGCCATGGGGGTTGGGCAGCACGCGGCCGCCGGCAGGGAACATGGCCTGCACCACGTTGCGTTCGGGCATTTCGCGGCGCCGGCGGGCGAACAGGCCGCGTATGTGCGCCAGCGATTCGGGATCCAAGACCAGCGGGCAACCCGAAACGCGAGCCAGCGCTTCGCGGGTCAGGTCATCGGCGGTTGGCCCCAGCCCCCCGGTCGAGATCACCAGGTCGGCGCGCCGGGCCGCCTGCCGAAAGACATCCACGTTGGCCTCCAGGTCGTCGGCCACGGTGGTGTGGTAAACGACCGGGATGCCGATCTCGCCTAGCCGTTGGCTGAGCCACTGGCTGTTCGTATCGAGCCGCTGCCCGCTGGCGAGCTCGTCTCCGATGGAAATGATTTCCGCGATCACGCGAGCGGCCAACTGGTATCCTACGGGCGGGGCTTGATGAACGAGCATTCTAATCGCGGCGCGGTAGCCGCACAAACCGGTGCCATGCTGCGCGTGGGCGAGCCAGGTTGTTTCCCCAAGCGGGTCCATTAGAATCGGTTTCGCGTCCCGATTTCCTCAGGCCCGTTCACGCTCGACCGATTCCCCAATGCCGCCAGACGACAAGTCCGCCTGCCCCGCCGCATTGGTTACCGGAGCCGCGCGCGGAATCGGCCGGGCCATCGCCGTCCAGCTCGCTGAATCCGGCTACGCCGTCCTGGTGAACTATCTCGCCAGCGACCAGGCGGCCGGCGACGTGGCCGACCAGATCCGAGCCGCTGGCGGCAAGAGCATCGCCCTGCGAGGCGACGTGGCGCTGGCGGCCGACCGGCAGGCGATGGTCGAGCGGGCGGTGAGCGAGTTCGGCCGGCTCGACGTGCTGGTGAACAACGCCGGCATTACTTCCCAGGGTCGGCACGACCTGCTCGATGCCACCGAGGAGAGCTGGGACCGCGTGTTCGACACGAACCTGAAGGGTCCTTTCTTTCTTTCGCAATTGGCCGCACGGCGGATGATCGGCCTGATGGCCGCCGGTGCGATCGAGCGGGGCAAGATCATCAATATCTCCTCCATATCGTCGTATGCCGTCAGCACGAATCGGGCCGACTATTGCTTGACGAAGTCGGCCATGCAGATGCTGACCTGGCTGTTGGCCGATCGCCTGGCCGCCGAGCGGATCCAGGTCTTCGAGGTCTGCCCGGGCGTGATCGAAACGGACATGACTCAGCCGGTCAAGGAAAAATACGACCGGCTCATTGCCCAGGGGCTGGCGCCGCTGATGCGGTGGGGGCAACCCGAGGACGTCGCACGGGCCGTCGCCGCCATCGTATCCGACTATTTTCCCTATAGCACGGGCGAGCGCATCAACGTGGACGGCGGCTTTCACATCCGGCGGCTTTGACTTGCATGCGATTGGCCCTGATCGGATCCGACGCCGACGCCCTCGAGGTCGCTCTCGCCGCCGCACGAAGTGCCGGCCATCAGCTCGTCTGGGCGTTTGACCTGGGGCGGCACGCGGCCGCGGTGCGCGCGGCGGCCCCCGGCATCCAGGTGGCCGAACACTGGGAAGGGCTGCTCTCCGGCGCCGTCGCCGAGGCCGTGATCGTGGGGCGCGGCGGCGACGACGAGGTCCGCGCCGACCAGTTGCGCAAGCTGGTCCAGGCGAACGTCCCCTTGTTGATCTCGCATCCGATCCACGCATCGATGCTGCTGTATTACGAGCTGGACATGATCAGGCAGGAGAGCAACTCGGTGATGCTCCCCTTCCCCAGTTCGCGAAGCCACCCGGTCGTGGCCCGGCTGGCCGAGCTGTTCGCCACCGATCGATCGTCCGGGCTGGGAGGGCTGGAACAGCTCGTCATCGAGCGGAGCCTCGGCCAGCGGAACCGGCGAGCCGTGCTGGACCAGTTCGTCCGGGATACCGAGCTGGCGCGAGCCGTTTGCAGTGAGCTGACCAGCGTGACGGGCATGTCAAGCGGCGGCACGGATCATGAATCGAGTTACGCGAACCTCGGCGTCCAGATGTCCGGCCCCAGCGGCGTGCTGGTGCGGTGGTCGGTGGGCCCAGCCCAGACGGGGCCAGACCAGACAGCGCCACACCAGACAGGGCCAGCCCACACGGGTCCGCCCGGTCGCTTTATCTGGATTGGCTCGCGGGGCAAGGCAATTCTCGAAGTTCCCGCCGACCGAAGCGCCTGGACGCTCGATACACCGGCCGATGCCGGCTGGAAGCGGCAGACGTTCGCCGATTGGAACCCGGCAAACGAGGCCCTCGCCAGGCTCGCCGACGCAATCGCCGGACGAGCGGTGCGGCCCAGTTGGGTCGACGCCGCCCAGGCCATGGAGTTGGCCGACGCCGTGGAACAAAGCCTGGAGCGAGGCCGCCTCGTGCAACTGCACTTTGGAGGGCCGAGCGAGCAGGGAACGTTAAA